>JAQVXM010000033.1 GCA_028709185.1 Minisyncoccota bacterium
GCCGGTGGTGATGCCGCTTTAGAAAATATGGCGCCCTACATCACTTCCAAGTTTAATAATTTTATCGCTAATGATTATATTCGCCCGATTATTGGCCAAACTAAAAACTCTTTTGATTTTCGTAAAATTATGGACGAAGGTAAAATTCTTCTTGTGAATCTTAGTAAAGGCCGGATAGGGGACATCAACGCTTCTCTTCTCGGTATGATTATTGTCGGAAAAATCCTGATGGCCGCCCTTTCCCGAGCCGACCTTGCCGAAGACAAACGCCGCGACTTTAATCTTTTTATCGATGAATTTCAAAACTTCACCACTGATTCCATTTCTGTTATTTTATCCGAAGCGAGAAAATATCATCTGAATCTTGTTATGGCTCATCAGTTTATCGCCCAGCTTTCCGACCAAATCAAAAACGCCGTTTTTGGTAATGTTGGCTCTGTTCTTTCTTTCCGTGTTGGCGCGACTGACGCCGAAGCTCTCGTCAAAATCTTTGAACCGGTTTTTTCCGCTCGCGATCTCATTAACATCAACAACTTCCGCGCCTACGCCAAAATTTTGATAGATAACCAGCCAGCCAAAGCTTTCAATGTCAAAATCTTTCCTTCCGATTTCGGCAATCCCGAAAGAGGAGAAAGAGTTATGGAACTTTCCCGCTCTGTCTATGGCCGTTCTCGAAGTGAAATCGAAGAAAACATCTTAAAACGCCTCCGCTCCTAACTCCTTCTATTATTTTTTTTCTTTAGTTCCGACCCTCAATGTTGGCGGTAAAATAAAAAACTTTTTTAAAACAGGTTCTTGAGCCACAACATGATTATGTCCGGCGGAAGCAAATACGCTTTTTTTATCTTCTAATCTTTCTATTATTTCTTTTGCCATGAAATAATCTTTTATAAAATTAATATGCGAAGAAACTTTATTTGTTGGAAAGTCATTTTTAAAAGGGGATTGGTATTTTTTTATTTCATTCATTTTTATTTCTAAAATATCTTTTCCCGTTTCTTCTTTAAATTTCTTTATTAAAAATTTTATTGATGCGTCTTCTTTTTTCTTCACAATCTTTAATTTTTTGCAAATTATAAAAAGAGTTTGTTCTGTTTCCTTTAAATCTTCTTCTTTTATATTTCTCTTTTCTTTATTATTTCCGAGCTTTCCCCATAATAAGTTTATAAATAGCCACAAAATTATCCGTTCTTTTTTAAATCCGTCTTTTATGGTTTCTTTTATTATTTCCTCTAAAGTAAGCTCAAGTGATTCTATTTTTATTTTGTTCTTTTGAGCTAAATAATATAACATTCCAGCTTCCTTATATTTTTCAATTAATGCTTCTTTTTTCTCGTCTTTTTCTGGTAAAATTCCCTCCGCTAAAATAATAACTTTTTTAAATCCGTTTTCTTTTATAAACTCTTCTAAGATCTTTTCTATTTTTGAAAAATGTTTATCTTTGTAGCTATTGGAATGCTCCGCGCCAAAATAAATCATTTCTTGGTTTTTATTTTTGAATCTTAAAATATAAGGCTTCTTATATTTTATTTTTATCAACTTATTTGGAAGTATTATTAAATCCTTTGAAACCTTATTTTCCATTGCCTCTATTTTATGCTATTTTTGTGATAATTGGCAATTTTATGACAAACAAACTGCTTTCTAGAAAAATAGAAGAAATGGCTGATACCGACCAAAAAACAAGAAAATTATGGCTAAAAAAAACAAATAATGACTTTTTACAGCCTCTTGTTTATTGCGTTGATGTTGCTAATAACTATCTTATAAAAGAAATAATAAAAGAATGTGGATTTCCTAAAAAAGAAAATATAGGAGCAAAAACATTAAAAAAATTTTGGCTTTTAGTTCAACATCAAGATTTGGATTTAAAACTTCAAAAAGAATGTTTGGAAAATTGTGATTTTGATCTGAAAGAAAAAGCTTATTTAACCGATAGGATTTTGCTTAGCGAGGGTAAAAAACAAATTTATGGAACTCAATTTCACAAAAACAAAGGAAAACTAGTTCCTCGTCCCATAAAAAATAGAAAAGAATTGGAAAACTTGAGAAAATCTGCCGGTCTGGAACCATTTTCCGAATATAAAAAAAAGATGTCTAATTTATTTCCTTTCTAGAAAAATAATCTTTAACAAATGGAAAGTAAGCTAAAAATAAAAAAGCTTCCCATCTTTATCGGAAATAAAAAAGTCGCTTATTTTTATTTTGATTCAAACGATAAAAAAATTGAAAAACTTGGTGAATCTTTTATTAAAGAATATGAAAAACTTTATTCTTTTTTTAGTATCAATCCAAAGAAACTGATTCATCTTCATTTTTTATATTCTCTTGAGGAAATGTCTTCTTATTGGGGAGGAGTTCCTCCAAAATCTCTTTCCGGAATGGTGGATAATGATAACCAATTTATTTTATATGTTTATAGTCCATCTGTTATTGAAAAATTTTCTTCCGAAAAAAAATCTTCCATAATCCCGGTAATTATCCACGAAACCGCCCACACTTTTGTCAGTTCTATAAATCTTCGCTGTTTTTATTGGATTAATGAAGGAATCTGCCAATTGTTGGAATCTTCGAAAGTTCGCGACAATATTATAAAAAAAGAAAATTGGCAATGGTTTTTGAAAAATAAAGCTCTTTCCAATCCTAAATTGGAGTGGTTAGACCAAATAAAACATGAAGGATATAAAATAGCTTATAATTTAACCAAATACATTCTAAAAAAATATAAGAAAGAAGCTATTATTGATTTAATTAAAATAAGAAGAGAATCGTCTGAAAACATAGAAGAAAAAATGAAAAAAATATTTAAAAGCGATTTAAAAGCATTTTTAAGCGATTTTGAAAAAAATATAAAAATTATTTAATGAAATATATTTTTTTTGAAAAATATTTGACCGAAATAGATAAGTATTTAAAAGAAGTTGAATTCTTGCAAAAAAGAGGCGTTTTTTCCGCCGATTTTTTAAAAGGATATTATTTAAGCAAGGATAAAAAATTGAGAGAAGTGGAGGAGAATTTTTTAAAAACAATTCCTGCGATAAAAAATCTTATTGTAAGCGCGGCGAAAAAAGAAAAAAATAACAAAAAATTATCTCTTTTTTTACATCTTCTCGGGTGGTCTAAAGATTATAAGAAAATCCCCATGTTTCTGATGAATTTTATTGATTATGATAATGTATCGGTGAGTAATGCGTCTATGAGATCTCTTTTCCCTATAGTGGCAAGCGGTAAATTTATACCTGAAATTAAAAGAATAAATAACCTTACATACAAAAGAAGTAAATATGTAAAAAATAAGTCTTTAGGTATTTTGGCTTTTGTAAAAACAGATATAAAATCTCTTGTGAATAAAAAAAGAATAAAAAAATTAGCAGAAAGCAAAGTTGAAATGGTTAGGGAGCCGGCAAAAATGGTTCTTGATAAATTGAAATAAAGTGTTTTATGCCGAATGTTAAAATAAAATTCAAATTCAATAAAAACCTTGATTTTAAAATGGCTTGGGAGTTTTATTCTCATCCTGAGTTTGCCGGTAATAATTTTTGGCAAGAGCGAGCTTTATCTCATCATCCCCGTCTTTGCCAAATTAAAAATTCAAAAAACAAGAAATCTTTTCTTAAAAAATACATCTCTGATTTTTATGACTCTCATCGCAAAGAGATTATCTTTTTAAGTGAAAAAACCGAAAAATTTTGCGCCGAAAAACAAGACGCTTTCTTTTTTGAAACTGCCAAAATATTTAAAAATTATCCTTGGCCTAAAAAGAAATTTATCGGCTTCTTTTCAATTTTTGATTTCTGCCCTCGTTTTCTTGAAGACGGAAGTTTTCAGGTTTTTATTTACGATTCTAAAAATCTTCAGCTTTTTACGATTTTTCACGAAATGCTCCACTTTATTTTTTATAATTACGCCAAAAATAACTTTCCAAATGAGTTTAAAAAAATGGATACTGAAAAAGGAAAATTCTGGGATTTGGCGGAAATTTTCAACACCGCTATTCAAAACTCAAATAGCTTTGTTAAAATACACGGCAAAATAAAAAACATAGGATACAAAGAACATAAAAAACTGATTCCTTTAGCTGAAAAGCTGTGGAATGAAAAGAAAGATATTGATTTCTGGATTGAAAAAATGCTGGAAAAGATATAATTTTTCTATAAAATAGTAATTATATCCGTTTTTTTCTTTTTCTCAGTGTCTATTATAATCGCTTTATTTCTAATATCTTCCGATAAGGATTTTTTTACGGGATAATTCATCCAAATTGATAAAAGCATTTTAATGAAAACATCATGGGAAACAATAATAATATCTCTGTTTCTAAATCGTTTGATTGATTTTATAAACTTCTTTGCTCTTTCTTTAACATCTGAAAAACTTTCTCCTCCTTTGTGTTTTCTTTTTAAAAGCGGTTGTTTCTCATATTCTTCCCAATTTATCTCCTTTTCCGTTTTTCCTTCCGCTATTCCCGCCTTCCTCTCTCTTATAAGTTTGTTTGTCTTAACCTGAAGCTTTAATTCTTTTCCGATTATTTCTGCCGTGTCTTTCGCTCTTTCTAAATCGCTTGTTATTATGCCATCAAAAACTAACCCGCTTTTCTTTAAATTATTTGCGATCTCTTTAGCGTCTTTCTTTCCTTTTTCTGTTAGTGTTCCAGGCAAACTTCCCAGTATGATTCCTTTTTTCCCTTCTTCTGTTTCTCTGTGTTTTATTAAAATCAGCTTCATGTTTCTAATCTCCTTCTATTTTATGTTATTTTTTTAATGATTAGCAATTTTTTCTATAACTCCTATCGTAAAAACAATTTCTTTAAGTAAAAGATTTCTGGATTGAAAAAATACTGGAGAAAACATAGTTTTCCTTTATAAAAGCGGAATTATTTCCGCTTTTTTTTCGCTACCATATTTATCACATTATGAAAATGAGGTTCGCCATGGCTTTTATCTTCAATCCTTTTTTGATTCAGATAAATCATCTCAAAATCTTTAAACATTTCTTTCAATTCTTCTTTTGTAAAAAAATGTCTGAAGGTATCCATCTTTTTTAAAAAGAATGTGTTTTCTTCTGTTTCTTTTATTCCTATTTCTTTTATCTTATAAAAAAGATCGTCTTTTATTGAAAAAACTCCCAAAAAAACAATCCCTCCTTTTTTCAAAGACGTTTTTATTTTCTCTGCTATTTTTATTATTTGAGACTTTCTTAAAAAATCTAAAGATGCGGAGGCGACAATTAAAGAATATTTTTCTTTTTTAAACAGAAAATTTACCACATCGCATTTTTTGGTTTTTATAGAAAGTTTGTTTTCTTTGGAAAATTTTTCAATTTTTTCCAATCCTTCGGATATCTTATCAATAGCTTCCACTGAAAATCCGTTTTTCGCCAAAAAAAAGCTGTTTCTTCCTTCTCCCGCTCCGATATCAAGGGCGACTCCTTTCGGAATAATTGGCAAAAACTTTTTTAGAACAGGATGAGGGTCTAATCCAAAGTAAAATCCTTTCTTTTTATACTCCTTTTTCCACATGGTTCATTATTATAAAAACTATATCCTTCTTATATCATTTTTTCAAACCTTTTATAAAAAATATTCCATCTTTTTTAAAATAACTTATAAAAGCGGAAATGATTTCGCTTTTTTCTTTTTTGTTTTATTTTTTCTAAATTATTCTATAATTACTTATATAATGAGCAAAAGGTTTTTATATATTTCTTTTGGCGCTTTAGCTTTCTCTTTTATCGGTTTTGTTATCTCTACTCTTTATTTAAAAAGCGTTATCACTGATCGCCGTATTCCTTCTGTTGAAGAAGGGGAGGTTTTAAACATTAAAATCTCTGAACCGCAGGAAGGCGGAACTTTTAATCTTCCTATTTCCATTAAAGGCGAAGCTCGCGTTTTTGAAAATGTTGTCAGTTTGAAAGTTCTGGACGAAGAAAACAATCTTCTTCTTCAGGATTTTTTTATGGCGAATAGTCCCGATGTCGGAGAGTTTGGTAATTTTTCTTATGTCATCGACACTCTCTTGAAAGAACCGGTTTCAGATAAAATAATCATTCAAGTTTATTGGGATTCCCCGCGTGACGGCTCTCCTCTTGATGTTGTTTCTATTCCTGTTTTTTTGGGAGATAAAAATATCAAACTGGCGGCTTATTTTGGAAATAGTCTTCTTGGTAGTTCCGATGATTGCCAAAAAGTTTTTCCTCTTTATCGCCTTACGGCAAAAACCGAAGCTATCGGCGCTAAATCTCTTTCTCTTCTCTTTAATGTTTTTTTATCGGAAGAAGAGAAAACAGCCGGTTATTTTTCCAGCCTTCCTGAAGACGCCAAACTTATCTCTTTAAATATAAAAGATGGCGCGGCTTATGCCGATTTTAATAGTAGTTTTAACTCTGTTGGCGGTTCCTGCCGCGTTTCCGCTATCCGCTCCCAGATTGAAAACACTCTCAAACAATTTTCTTCCGTCAAAAAAGTGGTTATTTCTGCAAACGGCGATGTTGAATCCGCTCTTCAGCCTTAATCTGATTTTAATTGTGATATAATAAACTTTACTAATATGTCTGAAATAAACAATGAAGAATTGGCTCGAATAATAAATAAGGGATTTGATGGTGTTCAAATTCAGATCAATGGTCTGGAGGGTAGGTTTGACGGTCTGGAAAACAGATTTGATGGTCTGGAAAATAGATTTGATGGTTTGGAAAAAAGAATGGACTCTGTCGATGAAAAACTTGAATATATAGACGCCCGTTTGGGTCGTTTGGGAAATGACGTCAAAGAATTGCGTGGCGAGCTTGTTTATCGTCATGAATTTGAAGATGCTCTCTCAAGAATTAAACTT
>JAQVXM010000034.1 GCA_028709185.1 Minisyncoccota bacterium
AAACATCGATCTGATAATCAAAGCTGTTTCTAAAATAATTCCGAATATTGATCTTCATTTTGTAATTGCCGGAATTGGCGCTGAAAAAGAAAACCTTGAAAACTTGGCGAAAAAACTTTCAATTCAAAACAGAGTCCATTTTATTGGTTTCGTTTCCGATAAAGATTTAAATAACGTTTATAGAATTGCCGACTGTTTCGTTATCGCCAGCACCGCCGAACTCCAGAGCATTGTCACTCTGGAAGCTCTAGCCTCCGGTATTCCGGTTATTGCCGCTAACGCCGTCGCTCTTCCGGAATTGGTAAAAAATGGAGAAAACGGATTTCTTTTTGAACCGAACAATCTTGATGATTTAATTAAAAAAATAGAAATTATTTTTTCCGATTCAGATTCTAGAAAAAAAATGTCGGAAAAAAGTTTAACTATTGCCGCCAATCATTCCATAGAAAAAACAATTTCTCAATTTGAGGAAATTTATTTTGAACAAATAAATAAATTTAACAATGAAAAAAATACTGGATAAATATCGCCTCTGTTTTTCAAATAAAAAATTTGTTTATTCCGTCATTTTTAGTGCTTTATTTTTAATTATCAGCTTAATTTTTAATTTTTATGCCGGCGTCTATGCAACCGAAAAAGCCAGCAATCCGGTTCAAGATATTATTTTAAGTAATACCTCTCCGATAAATGTTGACGGAACTTTCATTTATGGACCTTTGATTATTTGGTTTTTTGTTTCTTTTCTTCTTTTATCAGAACCTAAACGAATTCCTTTTACTTTAAAAACCATCACTCTCTTCGTCTTTATCCGTTTCATATTTTTTTCAATCACGCATCTTGGCCCGTTTCCTGATCATATCAATCTTGATTACTCTTCTTTCTTGGTTTGGGCCTTTACTTCCGGAGGTGATTTATTCTTCTCCGGTCATACCGGTCTTCCTTTTCTTCTGTCTTTTATTTTTGGATATAATTTTTATATTCGTCTGTTTTTTATATTATCTTCGGTATTTTTCGGCATAATCGTCCTTTTAGCTCATCTTCATTATTCCATCGATGTCCTATCCGCTTTCTTTATTTCTTACTCTATTTTTAAAATAGCAGAAACTATTTTTGCTAAAGATTGGAAGATTTTTAACGATAATATTTAAAAGAGACCATTTCGGTCTCTTTTAAATATTATTATTTATGTTTTTTACTTTTCTTTTTTTCTAACATTTCCCGTTTTATCGCTATTCTTTTTTTCGTTTTATGCGAATGCGATTTTTTGCGATGTGTAAGCCCAGTAGCTCTTTTTGCCATAAGTTTATTCTATTTATTAATCATTAATTACTTTCTAATTATAACAAAAAATTACATAAAAGAAAATTTTACCCGATAAAAGTCAGCGCCTTGCCGGTCTTTCCTCCTCGACCGGTGCGGCCGATACGATGGATATAATCCTCATAAGTGGCGGGAAGTTCATAATTTATGACATGGCTGACATTTGGAATATCAAGTCCCCTCGCCGCAACATCTGTCGCGACTAAAACATTTATTGCGCTGTCCTTGAATAATTTCAAAGCGCGCGCTCTCTGATTATAATTCTTATTCCCATGAATCGATTCCGCTTTCAAACCGCGTCCGGAAAGAAGTTTGGATAAGCGTTCCACTCCATGCTTGGTTCTTCCAAAAATCAACACTTTATTGAATTCCGGCTTAACGAGAAGATTGTGCAAAAGATCAAATTTAACTTCATTTTTTACATAAACAACATCTTGATCCACCCCGCAGGCGGTTTCTCCGGTCTTAACCGAAACATTAACCGGATCATTCAAAAACTCGCTGATTAAATTCTTAATGTCGCCGGACAGTGTGGCTGAAAAGAAAAGCGTTTGTCTTTCTTTTTTCATCTCCGCCATCAAAAAACGCATATCATTAATAAAACCCATATCAAGCATCCGGTCGGATTCATCTAAAACAACGGTTTGAAAATTATTTAGCTTCAAAGAACCTCGTTTGATTATATCTTTAATTCTTCCGGGAGTTCCGATAATAAAGTTATAATCGCGTCTCAAATCGCTGATTTGCCGAAAGATAGGCATTCCGCCCACGACACAAACAGAAAAAATACCTAAACCGAAAGAGAATTTCAAAAGCTCCTGATTGATTTGAATGGCTAACTCCCTTGTCGGAGCGACAATCAAAATTTTTTGCCCCTTATCTTTTATTGCTTTATTTAAAAGCGGAATAACGAAAGCAGCTGTTTTTCCGGTTCCGGTATTTGCAATTCCGACAATATCGCGGCCTTCCAAAATATGAGGAATGACTTGGTCTTGAATAGGCGTCAGGCTCTCATATCCGGCCTTCAAAATATTTTTTTTCAAACGTTCGTCAATTTCAAAATCGGTAAAAGAATTTTCCGCCTTATAGGGCTCTGTTTTTATAACAGAATCCGCTCGTTTGATAAATTTAGAAACATCGCTAAACTCCCTCTCTTTAAATTGAGGTTTTTTCACAAAAGAACGCTTGCCAAAACTTCTGTTTCGGCCCATTTGTTTTCTGAACATATATTTCTTCTAGCCTTTAAATTTAAGAGATAAGCCGGCTAGGATCTCTTAAATTCCAAGAAGAAAATACATGGAGAAGAGAGATATAACTTATATTTAAAAAGAATACTACAACACCATTATTTTGTCAAATAAATATGCGTTTAAATTTTTTTCATCTAAAAAGACGCTTTTCCCGCGTCTTTTTAGATGAACTCGCTTATAACCTTTTAATTACTTGCTAAATAGCTTCACAAACCAACCGAATAAACTGAACTTTCCCTCTTGAGTTTTTAAGAAATTTTCTATTTTTACTTGTTCTTGTTCCAAAGTTTTAATCTGATTCTGAATTTCTGTTTTATCACCCTCATTTTGAGCTCTTTCCATTATTTTGTTTAATTGCTCCAACCTGTTTTCTGTCTGAACCATTTCACTTCTTAAAACCCCCAAATTTTTATAATCGGAACCGACTAAAAACGTTTTTACTTTATTTCTGGTTTGAACTTTTTTTATTATTTGAACAGTCGAACTTGCCGATTGATTTTGTTCATGAATAATCGCTCTCACTTCCTCTCCTATTCCTCCCTCTCTATCCGCAACCTGCAAGAGAGATTCGACAAAATCAGACACTACATTTTGATGATCTTCGGCATTGATTTGCCATTGTTGCTTTTCATCTTGTTCTAAATTCTGTTTCTGGACTTGATTGCCGTTTTTATTTACTCCATTTTGTCCCGCGGCATAAACATTGACCGAAAAAATAAAAGCAATCGCTAAAATACTTACTGCCAAAACTTTGTTTTTCATTTTAAAAAATAAATTATTAATTTCACGACCTTTATTTTTTACAAATATCATTTAATCATTCTGTAACTTGAGCGCAATACGAACAGCGTTTAGCTTCAAAAGGAATTTCACTCAAGCATTCTTTGCATTTTTTAGTCGGAGAATCTGCTGGTAATTTTCTTTTCGATTTATTAATAAGCATATTCATTGGTTTAACAATAAAAAAGAAAACAGTTCCCGCGATAAAAATAAAAGAAATAAGAGCATTAATAAAATGTCCATACATAAACTGACTGCCGTTGATAGAAAATGAAAGTCCTCCAAAATCAGGCACTCTTGCAACTGCCGCAATAAGTGGAGTAAGTAAGTCGCCAACAAGAGCGGAAACAATATTTCCAAAAGACGCCCCGACCACGACACCAACCGCTAAATCAACAACATTTCCTCGTAATAAAAATTGTTTAAATTCTTCTAACATCTTTTATCTGTTTAAATATGTAATTGTTAATTGCAAAACCGTTGCTAATAAAATCCAAGACAAATATGGAATATTAACGTAAACAATCCATCTTTTATAAGGAAAAATAGCTTTCATTCCCCAAATAAGAGTCGTTAAAACCAAAATCACATCTACCGACGCAAGATAGTTATTCTGCAATCCGAATTGAATTGGAGTAAAAACAAAATTAAAAAAAAGATTTAATAAAAAAGGAAGTAAAATCCTAAAAGAAATTCTTTTTGTAAAAAACAAATAAACAACATATCCGAAAGATATCGCTATTAAAACATAAAGAAAAGTCCACACTGGAGAAAACAACCATGCCGGCGGCGCCCACGAAGGCTTAATAAGTTGCGAATACCAACTATATGCGCTCATTATTATTATCATACCAAAAATACTTTCAACTTCCAACCAAACTTATCTTCAAAAACTTATGAGCTATTTTTTAAAAGACTGCAAAGCGAAGATTAAAAATCCTTATGACCGGAATCTTTTAATCCTTTCTTTACTTTTTTAATAAACTTTCCGAACTGGCGATCTTTTTCTCTTTTTTCAAATTCATTCATTTCATAATATTCAGCTTCTTTTTTTAAGCTTATATAATTGGAATATTTTTTTTCATCAAGCTCCCCTCTTTCTAACGCGGAAAGAATTTCGCATCCGGGTTCATGAATATGCGTGCAATCGGCATATTTACATTTCTCAGCCAAAACATTTATATCTTCAAATAAATTTTCTATGCCCATATCCGCATCCGCCACTCCCACTTCACGCATTCCTGGGTTATCTATCACAATGCCTCCGTTTTTCAAAAAATACATTTCTCTGCCTGTAGTGGTATGTTTTCCTTTTCCGGTGCTCAAACTTATATCTTTAGTATTTATAATACTTTTTCCGAGTAATTTATTAATTAAAGATGATTTTCCTACTCCGGACGAACCAAGAAAACAATAAGTTTTTCCCTTTAATATGTATGCTTCAAGCTCACTTAATCCTTCAAGAGTTTTATTGCTGGTTAAAATAATATCTGTATCGCTAAATCTGTTTTTTAATTGATTCATTTTTAAATCTAACTCTTCCTTAGAGATTAAATCTATTTTATTTAAAATAATTGCCGATTTTACCCCTCCGTCAAAAGCTATGGCAAAATATCTCTCAAAACGATTCAAATTATAATTTCTATCAACCGATTCAACCACAAAAGCCACATCAATATTGGTAGCTATGATCTGTATTTCATTTTTTTCACCAACTCTGCTTCTATCTCCATGTCTTCTTTTTATTATTGTTTTTCTTGGTAGTATTCCTCGAATTACGGCTTGTTCCAAATCAAGTTCGCTGATCGCCACCCAATCTCCCACCGCAGGATAGTCTTTTCGAGTCAAAGCTTTATACATATCCTTTCCGGTTATCTTTGCCAGATATTCTCCGTTCGCATTTTTCACTCTATAAGCTCCTTTGTATTCTGCTATAACCCGCGCAACTGAAAATCCGTCCAATTTAAGTTTTTTACGATTGGACTCAAAAAAATCATCATAACCTAAATCTTCAATTTTCATTTTGTATTTACTGTTTATTTTTTATTATTTTAAGCAATGTCCTTATATTCTACAAAAAAACCGAAATTAAACAATTAAAAACTCCTACTTTTTTACTCCCCTTCTGATTAAAAAAAGCCTGGAATTAATTCCAGGCTTTGAAAGAACCTTTTTTCATCTCCGTTTTAACTACCTTCTCATTTGATTTACAATATCATTCTCAGCTCGTGCTTTAACTGCCAGCCTCTGTTCGTATTCGGCATTTCGCTTCTCGCTCTCTTCAATCGCTGTCTGAATCCGTTGAGCAAGCTCATAATCACTCTGGCCAAATTCTTTCAACATCATTTCGGCAGCTTGGAAGGTTTCTTTATTCCAAACTCGAAACTCTTCTTTATTATTAAAAACCACAAATTTAGCAATCCGGTAGCGAAGTTCCTTATAAACATCCGCAGAAGACAAAAACTGTAAGACGCGAGGAAAATCCCAACTATTAATGAGCTTATTTCCGTAATGGTCTTCAGAAAACAGAAATAGAATCTGATCTGCTAACAAGTCAACGCTATAATGCAATTTCTTGTTTATGTCGCGAGGCATCATAAGTTGAATAATAAAAGCATAGCATTGCAGAGCATTTTCCCATTCTTCTCTGGGTTTTGTCTTGCCGGATAATTCATCTTTAATAATCTGCCTCATCATGGCATCTGCCAGCTTTTTCCATTTTTCATCAACTTTGCTAAATAGAAGACTCTCAAAAGGATTATAACCGGAAAAAAAAGTTTCATCTCTAAAGATTGAAATATCCCGAAGCGAGAATAAAGGAAAAATACGTTCTTGTTGTTCTTCGGAGACAATTTCAAGCAACCAAAGAATGCAAGCATTATAGAAACGCAACGCTTTATTATATCCATCAGTAACAGATTTTTTGAGCATCACATAAAACTCGACAACAAGGTCGGTCGCATAACTAAGAAGATCAGGAGTTAAAGTCTCTACAAAATCAAACCCTTGATAAAAATCGCCAACTCCTTCTTTCCAGTAAATCGGATTGAAATCTTTTGAGGGAACAAGAAGAAGAAATATCGCCCTTCTCTTGAAGTTATCCTTTACATCCGAAGTCAGAAGTTTAACCAAATCCTTTGCTTCCCTTTGCTTGAAGTCCACCCATTCCTTCCAAACCTTGTCATCACTGGTCAGAAACCACCTGCTTTGAATCCTTTTCACAAAAACTTCTAATTTCTTCAACATTTCTTTCTCCTTTTTACTTTATTAAATAATCAAAAAACTGAAACAAAAATACCACATATAGTGGTATTTTGTCAAATCTTTATTCTCTCTCCGAAACTCGAAATATTTTTCAAAAATTTAAATATTTTCCTCAA
>JAQVXM010000035.1 GCA_028709185.1 Minisyncoccota bacterium
CTGAAGCGTTCCGTCAGAAACATCGTTCACGCTTCCGGAAACCCTGAAGAAGCCAAATATGAAATTGAACTTTGGTTTCGTGAAAATGAAATCTTTAGTTATAATCGTGCCGACGAATCTGTTATGTTCGAATAACCCTTTCCTTTTAAAGTATTAAAATCCGCTTGTTTGTTTTTTAACTCAAGCGGATTTTGTTATAATTAAAACACGCGTAAAAATATAAAATATTTTTTCCTTTTTTTAATAAATCACCGGTTAGATTTTTTTAAAAAGAAACTTTCCTTTTTAAAATTCGTTTTATTTAACATTGATTAAAAAAAAATATTCAACAAAAGACACGGTAAGAAATCTGAAAATCGCTTTAAGCCCGTGGAAAAAACAAATCTTTATTGGTCTTTTTCTGTTTTTTCTCTCCTCTCTTATTTCAAGTTTTGTTCCTTTTATTTATGGCACAGCCACTGACGCCATATTTTCCGATTCTGATTTTAAAAAAGCCGGCATTTTAATTTTTGTCTGGATTTTTATTTCTCTTTTTAGAACTGGACTTGTGTATTTTGGTAGCCGTGTGCGGGGAAAAATTTTTATCGAAAGTTCTAACTTTAATGTTCTTTCCCTTTATTTTCACTCTGTTTCTCTTCCGATGTCTTTTCATAAAAATAAAAAAATGGGTTCTTTGTCTCGTCGCATCAGTGATGGCATTTTTCGCGGTTTGGAAAATTTCGTCAAAACTATTTTATTTTCTTTTTTTCCCAATCTTTTTCTTTTTATTTCCGCTTCCGTTATTTTGATTTTTGTGGAATGGCGTCTGGCTCTCGTTCTTTTTTCCGCTTCTTTAATCTATATTCTTATAGTTGTTTTTTATACGCGAACCATCACTTTTTTAAGAGAAAAAGCGCATAAAGCCTATGAAAAAGCTTATGGCTTTTGTTTTGATTCTCTTTCTAATATTCATAATATAAAAATTACCAGTAACGAAAAATATGAGGAAAAAAGATTAAAGAAAGAATTTGATAAAGCGGAAAAAAAAGATTTGGATTTGCAAAAAATTTGGGAAAATCTTTCCGCTTGGCAGGGCGCTGTTTCTGATTTTGCCTTTGTGGCGGTTTTTGCTTTTGGTATTTTTCTCCTTTCAAAAGGAGAGCTTTCCGCCGGAAAACTTATTATGTTTGTCGGATACACTAATCTTCTTTTATCTCCTTTATCCGGCCTAACCGGAGAATATCGGGTTTTTAAAGAAACCGGAGTTTTTCTTAATCGGGCGATGGATTTATTTAAAGAAAAATCAGAAAATCTTTCCATTGGAGAGGATTTGGATGTTTTGGGAAATATTGAATTCAAAAATGTTGTTTTTTCCTATGAAAACAACAAAAAACCGGTTCTTGATAAAATAAATTTTAAAATAAATCAGGGTGAAGTTGTTGCTCTGGTCGGTAAAAGCGGCGTTGGAAAAACTACCATCATTGATCTCATCGGCGGTTATTATTTTCCTAACCGCGGGGAAGTTTTGATCGATGGTTTTGATACAAAAAAAATAAAACTTAATTCTCTTCGTTCGAAAATTGCCGTAGTTCCTCAGGAAGTTTCTCTTTTTAATGATAATATTCTTCAGAATATTAAATATGCCAATCCGACTGCTTCCGAAAAGGAAATAATTGAAGCCTCTAAAGCTTCAAACGCTGACGAATTTATCGGTAAATTTCCTAAAAAATATAAACAAAAAGTAGGGGAACGGGGCATTAAACTTTCTACCGGTCAAAAACAAAGAGTGGCTATCGCGAGGGCTCTTTTAAGAAATCCAAAAATTCTTATTTTAGACGAAGCCACTTCCGCTCTTGATTCGGAATCCGAACGCTTGGTTCAGGAAGCCCTCTCCCGTCTTGTTAAAAATCGCACTACTTTTGTTATCGCTCACCGCCTTTCCACTATTCAAAACGCCGATAAAATTATAGTTTTAGAAAATGGAAAAATCGCGGAAATGGGACGACATGATGATTTGATGAAAAATCCGTCCGGCATTTATCGCAACTTTTGGGAGCTCCAGTCTGCCCGCAAATCTGTTTAAAAAAATAATCTTTTTGTTTTTTTCTTTAAAGAATAGAAAGTATAAAAACATATTGGTCATTTTCCACAATGTTTTCATAAAGACGGCTTTGTCCGCCTGGCTCAAAAAAATAAAAGAAATATTGTCTTTCGATATTATCGTTTTCAGTTTTTCTTTAACAATAAACCTGATTATCTCGCATCTTTCCTTATTTTAAATTATATTTTTTCCAGATTTTTTTCTTTTAAAAATTTTTCAAAAACTTTTTTTAAGTCGTCAAAACCGCGTATTTCAAGATCCCAGGAATCCAATCCCTCACCTATCTTTTTAAATCTTTTTCCATACCACGCTTTTAAACAAGCTCCTTGTGGGTCAACTATAAACCACTCGCCGTCAAAAAAAACTTCTACAAAAACATGTCCGGCGAGAGCATTAAAATCAGGGTTACTCAACCAATCCGCGTTTATAGTTTCCACGTATTTGGTTGGAATACCTTTAGCTCTCGCGATAGTCAGAAACGCCAAAGCGTAATCGGTGCATCCAGTCGCTCGCCTGCTGTTTATTATTTCTTCCGCGGTTCTTTTTCTGAAGTTTTCTTTTTTAAAATCCGGTTTTTCGTCCAATTTGATGTTTTTATGAATCCACGCCAAGATTTTCATTATTGCGGATAAACCGACTCCTTCTATTTCCGCCGCCACCGCAGAAATATTTTCGGAAATTTTTGTCTGTTCTCCGGAATTTAAAAAGTCGCTCATAAGTTTATTTAAATAAAATAGCGAGTGTTTTCACTCGCTATTATAGCAATTTATCCTTTCTTTATCAATCAAGCCATAATCGTCTAAATAACGTTCGATTTCAGGTAAAATAATTTTCATAGATTCGCAAAAATAAAAATGACCAAAAGAGTTTGTTCCCATTTTTAATCTATGGACCGGACAACCATTGTGACACATTTCCAGCCATCTGCATTTTTCGCACATGCGATCAGAACAAGCGATTCGTCTCTGTATGTCATTTAACATTCCTCCGTTCCTAAAAATGTAATCTATAGGATTTTTGTTTAAATCTCCAATCATAAAATCTTCACGATCAAGCAATCGTCCGCAAAAGAAAGCTTCTCCTTTGTGATTGATGGATATAAATTCCGAACAATCTTTTCGGCAAACACACAACTTCGACTCTCCCCCTATCAATCCCTGAATCAAACTATCAAATAATTGTATTTTTAATCTGGGATCATTTCTTTTTGTCCATAACTTAAATATATTAAACAAGAACCGACCCCATTGATTCGGGTTGATGGAATAATCCTCCAATTCTCCATTTTCTCTAAAATCGGCCGCTGGAGAAAAATTAAGTCTGAATAAATTGTTTTGACAGAAAAAATCTAACATCTCTTCTTCGCATCCCAAACTTTCTTTCGTCACCACAGCCACTATTCCAACGTTAATTTCTTTTTCTGACATTAATTTAATCGACTTCATTACTTCATCAAACGTTCCCTTTCCATCTAAAAATCTTCTGTGTTTATCGTGTATTTTTTTCGGCCCATCAAGACTTACGCCCGCGCTAAAATCATACTTCTTCAAGAAATCACACCATTCGCTATTTATGGCGATTCCGTTTGTTTGTATAGAGTTGTAGAACTTCCTATCTTTTAGAACGCATTTTTGGTGTTTAATCGCTCTTTCGTAGAAATCCACTCCAGCAAGTGTTGGTTCTCCTCCGTGCCATATAAACTTAAAAAAATTCTGTTTGGATTCGGATAAATTTTTTATCACATTAAGCAATATTTTATCCTCCATAACGTTAATTTTTTCAGGTAAAATACGCAATATTTTATGATAACAATAATCGCAGTTTATATTGCATTCGGTTGAAACAGGTTTCATCACTGGCGTTACTTTTATCATGATTGATTATCTCCGCTATTATTTTGTCCGGAAGTCATTTGTACGACTTCCGGACATTCTTCACACCGCGTCTTCGTAATCGCCATATTGAGTGTCGCCGTAACCATCATTATATCCGGTTTCCGTATGACACCCGTATCCAGCTTCTCTATCCCTGATTTTTTCTTTATTTCTGACAGCTTCAATAAGAATATCCGGTAAAACATTTTTCTTTTTTTCCTTCATCTTTATCACCTCCTTTCTTCTTTGAGTTTTTAAACAACTATCCAAAGTTTATCTCTTTTTTCCGTTTTTTGTCAACTTCAGGAAGAGGGCTCTTGTTTTCTACATCTTTTTTTGAGAATAGATTTTAATGGCTTTCTTTAATTTTACGGGCTAAAATATAAAGGCGATGAATATCTTGATTGATGTCCGTTTTCTTGGAAAAGAAACTATGTCCGGAGTGGGGGAATATGCTTCTTCACTGATAGCTGAACTTATTAAAAGTTCTCCCGAACAAAACTTTAAACTTCTTTATAACGGCTGGCATAAAAATCCGCCTCCTTTTTTATGGACAGAGAGAAAGAATGTGGAGATTATTGATTGGAATTTGCCGAATAAATTTTTTAATCTTTCTTCTAAAATTTTTAATTGGCCCAATATTGAAAAAATTGCCCGTCCGAATATAGCTTTTAGTCCTCATCTTCAATCGCTTTCTTTAAAAAATACTCCTCATGTTCTTACTATTCACGACCTTTCTTTTCTTCACTACCCCTCTTTTTTTTCAAAAAGTCAGCGTCTTTGGCACTTCTTGCAAAATTGCCGCGCTCAGTCAAAAAAAGCTTCCCATATTATTACTGACTCTGAATTCACCAAAAGCGATCTTATTGATTTTTTTAAAATTCCTCCCGAAAAAATTTCCGTTGTTTATCCTGGAATCAACTCTTCTTTTCGCTTTCTTCAAACGGAAAAAGAAAAAGAAGATTTAAATAAATTCGTTAAAAAACAAAATCTTTTTAATCCTTACCTTCTTTATCTTGGCTCTTTTGAGCCGAGAAAAAACATTTCCGCTGTTATCCGCGCTTTTAATGAAGTAAAAAAGGAAAAAGATTTTTCCGAACTCGAACTCGTTCTTGCCGGTTCTAAAGAATGGCTTTTTGATGAAGTAAGAAGAGAAATTTTTTCCTCTCCGTTTCGCAATTTTATAAAAATAAAAAACAACATTATTCCGTCCGAACGTGTTTTCTTGTATAATGAAGCTAAGGCCTTCCTTTACCCCAGCTTTTTTGAAGGCTTTGGTTTTCCGCCTCTTGAAGCGCAAAGTTGCGGTATTCCGGTTATTGCCGGAAACCGCTCTTCTTTGCCGGAAATTCTAGGTGATTCCGCCATTCTCGTTGATCCTTGGAAAATTTCCGAACTCACCTTTGCTATAAAAAAAATTATGCTTGAAAAAAATTTAAGCGAAGATCTTAAAAAAAGGGGATTGGAAAATGTTAAAAAATTCAACTGGACTTTTTCCGCTTCGAAAATTTTAAAAATTTTATCTTCTCAAATTTAAATTCGTGCGCGTTCCTAAGAAAAACATTTATAAAAAACTTGGCGATATTCGTCCCTTGGAAAATCCTTCGGAAGATTTTCCTTTTTTTCCTGGTTCTAATTTGAGAACTATTCCGGTTAAAACGGAATTTTCTGCTAAAAATGAGGAAGTTAAAAATATTTCTTTTTCTTCTCCGGAAATAAAACCGATTCTTTCGAATAATCCTGTTTTAAAATTGGATTCCAAAATAAAAATAGATTCCCGCAAAAAAAGATTTTTTCTCCCTTTTTTAATAGGTGCTGTTATCTCTTCTTTGTTTTTTTATTCCTTTCTTATTCTTAATTTTAAAAAAGAAGCTGTTTCTTCTTCTAAGTCTATTGCGGAAAAATTTATCGAAACCGCCGGCTATTTTAAAAATCTTGATTTTAAATCAGGCAATAAATCTCTTTTTTCCGCCAAGTCGGAAATTAGAGAATTAAGATTTCAGGCGGAAAATCTGGGTTTGGCTCAAATTTCCAGTCTTCTTGGTGGTTTTTTCGATAACTTTAAAAAAGCTTCCGATTCTCTTTCCGGCCTTGAAAATACGGCTTCTTTAGCTTTAAAAACCGGTGAAAATCTTGATATTTTAAAAAATAACGGTCTTTCTTGGTTCTTAAACGGCGAAGGGGATAAACTTCTTCCTTTATTAAGAGAAGTAGAAAATGATTCCCGTCTCATTATGAAAGAGGGTGACAATCTTTCTTCTGCTCTTTCTTTAATTGATCAAAATTCCGAATCCATCGGCTCTTTTCTTTCTTTTCGAAACGATCTTGATGGTTTGAATGATTTTTTTTCCTCCTTTATTTCTTTTATTGATTATCCGTTGGAACGCCACTGGCTTATTATTTTTCAAAATCCTTCCGAACTTCGTCCGGCGGGAGGTTTTATCGGTAGTTTCGCCGATTTATCCATAAGCCGTGGCGCTATTAAAGAATTAAAAGTTTCCGATATTTATGATCCTGATGGCCAGCTTGATCTTAATATTGTTCCGCCCGCTCCTCTTCAAACAATTGTTTCAAAATGGACTGCTCGCGATTCCAACTGGTTTTTTGATTTCAAAAAATCCGCCGAAAAGATAACTTCTCTTCTGAATTCTTCTAAAATTTATGCGGAAAAAGGAATCACTTTTGATGGAATTTTAGCCATAAACACTGATGTTTTTGAAAGCGTCTTGGAAGCTGTCGGCCCGATCGAACTTCCTG
>JAQVXM010000036.1 GCA_028709185.1 Minisyncoccota bacterium
CGCTAGTTTAGCGGTAAAAAATAAATTAAAATGGCTTGGAAACGAATCCGGTTTTTTGTTTTATAAAGATTTTTTAGCTTTAATTGAACTTTTTAGAGTTTTAAAAAAAGAGAAACCGGAAATCGTCCATTTAAATAGTTCAAAAGCGGGAGTAATCGGAGCTTTAGCGGGAAAGATGGCCGGAGTGAAAAAGATAATTTTTACGGCTCACGGATGGGTTTTTTCAGACGAAGATTTGCCTTTTTTGAAAAGATTTTTTTATATTTTAGTGCATAAGGCGGCGGGATTTTTTCAGGATAAAATAATAAATGTTTCCGAACATGACAGAAAATTAGCTATTAAATATAAAGTAGCGCCGGAGGAAAAACTAGTGACGATAAAAAACGGATTAGATATAAATTATTTTTTTAATAATTTATGTTCCAAAGAAGAGGCGAGAAAAAAGATAACAGATATAATTTTTAATGACGAATTTCTAATTTCTAAAATTAATACGCAACAAAAAGATTTAGGAGGATTTTGGATAGGAAGCATCGGAAGACTGGTAAAGGAAAAAAATTATAAATTATTTGTGGAAGCGGTAAAAATTTTAAAAGAAAATTTTCAAAAAGAAGAGGAAAAACTGATTTTTTTTATAATTGGCGATGGATATGAAAAGGAAAGTTTAAAGTTAAAAATTAAGAATTTAGAGCTGGAAAAAAATATTTTTTTATTAGGAGAGATCGAAAATGCTTATAGATTATTAAAGGCTTTTGATTTGTTTGTTTTACCAAGCAGAAAAGAAGGATTGCCTTATACTTTGATTGAGGCGATGGCGGCAGAAGTTCCTATAGTGGCAAGCAGGGTTGGAGGAATGACGGAAGTTTTAGAAGAAGAAAAGGGGCGGCTGTTTAATGGAGGAGAAGCAAATGATTTAGCAAATAAAATCAAAGAGGTTCTAGAAGAAAAAGAGGAAACAAAAAAAAGAAGAGAAAAAGCGAAAAAATTTGCGGAAGTATTTTTGAATCAAGAAAGGATGATACAAGAGACAGAGAAAATATATTTAGGAAACGATTAAATATTCTTTAAGAAATGGAAAAAAACGAAAAGAGAAAAGTAATAATATTTTCGACAGCATATCTGCCAATGATAGGGGGAGCGGAAGTGGCGATAAAAGAAATAACCGATAGATTGGGTGATAATTTTGATTTTAAATTAATAACAGCAAGGATAAAAAAAGGTTTATTAAAGGAAGAAAAAATGGGAAGTTTGGAGATTTTCAGAGTGGGATTCGGGTTTTCTTTTGACAAGTATTTATTGCCTTTTTTAGGGGTGTTAAAAGCTTTAAAGATAAACAGAGGAACAGAAGGAAAAAAATCGATTATATGGGCAATTATGGCTTCTTTTGGAGGTTTTGGAGCTTTGTTTTTAAAACTTTTAAAACCAAAATGGCCATTTCTTTTGACTTTGCAGGAGGGCGATCCGGAAGAGCATATTTTAAAAAAAGTAGGTTTTTTTTATCCGATATGGAAGATGATTTTTAAGAAGGCGGATAGAGTCCAAGTTATTAGCAGATATTTAGAAGAATTTGCCAGAAAGCAGGGAATGAAATGTCCGGTTGAGATTGTTCCAAACGGAGTGGATTTGGATAAATTTCAAAAAATAGATTTAGAAGAGCAAGGTCTTAAATTAAAAGAAAAACTTGGAATTGAAAAAGAGGAAAAAGTTGTTTTGACGGTTTCAAGATTGACAAAGAAGAACGGAGTGGATGTCTTGATTGAAGCTATAAATAAGTTAAAACTTAAAAGTTATAAAATCCACAAAATAAAATTATTAATCGCAGGGGAAGGAGAAGAAAGAAAAGAGTTGGAAAGATTAGTAAAAAAACTTAATTTGGAAAGGGAAGTGGTTTTTGCGGGAGAAATTAAATTAGAAGAAATAATAGGATATTATAAAATAGCTGATGTTTTTTGCAGGCCGAGCAGAACGGAGGGATTTGGAAATGTTTTTATAGAAGCGATGGCGGCTTCTTTGCCGGTAGTCGCAACAAATATCGGAGGAATAAAAGATTTTTTAAGAGACGGAGAAAACGGGTTGTTTTCGGAAGTTGATAATCCTGATGATTTAGCGGAAAAAATAAAAATTCTTTTAGAAGATGATAAATTAAGAAAAAAAATTACAGAAGAAGGAATAAAAACGGCGGGAAAATATGATTGGAAAGAAATTTCTGTTGAGATGAAAATGATATTAGAAAAAACAGAAAAAAGAAGGAAAAAAATTTTAATAGCGACGCCAATATATTGGCCGGAAGCGGGAGGTCCAGCAAAATATGCGAGAGATATAGCTGGAGAATTAAAGAGAAAAAATTTTGAGGCGGGAGTCGTTACTTACGGTAAAATTGAGGAAAATTTAGGCAATAAAGCGGAAATAAAAGATGATTTTAAGGTTATAAGAGTAAGCAGAAAATGGCCAAAGGGAATAAGACATTTAATTTATTTTTGGAAAGTATTTAAGAATTCTTTCGGAGTTCAAGCAATTTATGCATTGGACGCGACGGCGGCGGGATGGCCGGCTAAAACAGCGGCATTATTTTTGAGAAAAAGATTTTTTGTGAGAGTGGGAGGCGATTTGCTTTGGGAGAGAGCGGCGGAAAGCGGATTTTTTTTGGGGACGATGAAGGATTTTTATGAATCGGGAAAATATAAAGAATATAAAAAAATAATTTATCGGGTAATAAAAAATGTTTTAAAAAGAGCGGAAAAGATAATTGTGCCGGCGGAAAGTTTGGCCGAGGTTTATAGCAAATATTACGAAATCAGAAGGGAGAAAATAGAAATAATAAAAAATGTTTTTGAGAAGAGTAAAAAAGAATTACAAGAGGAAGAAGGAGAAATAGAACTTTTATTTGCCGGAAGAATGGTAAAATATAAGAATTTAGAAAGTTTGATAGAGATAGCGGGGGATTTAGAAATAAATTTTGAAATAAAAGGAGAAGGGCCGGAAAGAAAAAAATTAGAAAAAAAAATAAAGGATTTAAAATTAGAAGATAATATAAAAATAAGAAGAGGGATGGCAAAAGAAGAATTGGAGAAAAAAATAGAAAAGAAAATAATCGGGATTTCAATGTCGTGGACGGAATTTAATCCGAATTTTATTTTAGAGTGTCTTTTAAAAGGAAAACCGGTTTTATTAAGTCGAGAAAACGAATTATCAGTAAAGCTTCCAGAAGAATTTTTAGCCGATCCTTTTAACAGAGAAGAAATAAAAAGGAAGATAAAAGAAATAAGAAAGAGATATGATTTTTACAAAAAAGAAGCGGAAAAGATTGATTTAGAGTTTAGCTTGAAGGAGTCGGCAGGTAAATTGATTAATTTGATTGTTTTAAAATAAATAATAAATTTATAAGAAATGGCATGAAAATTTTAATGGTATCAACAGATGAACAGATTTTTCAAGAAGGAAGCGAGGCTTATTTAAGGATGAGAGATTATGGTAATTTATTTTCCGAATTACACATTATTATTTTTTCAAGGAAAAAAAGAGAAAGAAAGAGAATAAGAGAAAATGTTTTTATTTATCCGGTTTATTCTTTTTTAAGATTTATTATTCCTTTTAAAGCATTTTTTGAATCCAAAAAAATAATAAAAGAAAGCGAGTTTAGAGTAACAACACAAGATCCTTACGAAACAGGAATAGTCGGTTTTTTGTTAAAAATTTTTTATAAGACAAAGTGGCAGGCGCAGATACATACCGATTTATTAAGCAAGTTTTTTTTCAGACAATCGTTGAAAAATAAAATAAGAGTTTTTTTGGCAAAAGCGATAATCGGAAAAGCTGACAGAATAAGAGCGGTTTCCGAAAGGATAAAAAATTCTCTTTTAGAATGGGGGATAGAAGAAGAAAAAATAGATGTTTTGCCAATAGCGATAAACGCGGGAGAAATAAAAAACGCGCCAATAATTTTTGATTTAAAGGAGAAATTTCCACAGTTTGATTTC
Organism: Minisyncoccota bacterium; assembly: GCA_028709185.1. GTDB lineage: Bacteria > Patescibacteriota > Minisyncoccia > UBA6257 > XYB1-36-10 > JAQVXM01. The sequence goes on from JAQVXM010000036.1 coordinate 3,978, forward strand.
AGAGCGTTGACTGTTTCAAGATTGACGCCGGAAAAAAACATCAGGGTGATTTTGGCGGCTTTAGCCGAGATTGTAAAAAAGAAACCAAAAACAGGATTAGTGATAGCGGGGAGCGGGGAATGTCTGGATGATTTAAAAATGGAAGTAAAAGAAAAAAAGATAGAAGATAACGTTATTTTTACAGGAAAACTTTCTTTTTTAGAGGCGATAGGAGCAATGAAAACAGCGGATGTGTTTTTATCTTCTTCGGTTTATGAAGGATATGGCATGGCGGTGGCGGAAGCGATGGCGGCCGGGTGTCCGGTAATTATGACGGATACCGGTTTAGCTAATGAAGTTTTAAAAAATAGAGAAAGCGGTTTAGTCGTTAAAATAGGAAATAAAAAAGAAATAGCGGAGGCGATAGATTTTTTAATGGAAAATAAAGAAGAAAGAGAAAAAATTATAGAAGGAGCAAAAAGAGAAGCAGATAATTTTATAGAGCAGGAGGAGTATTTAAAAAAATTCAAAGAGATTTTAGAAAAATGAAAATTTTAATCATAACGCAAAAAGTTGATGAAAATGACGGGACGTTAGGTTTTTTCAGCGACTGGATAAGAGAGATTTCAAAAAAATTTGAAAAAACGGAAGTTATTTCTCTTAGAAGAGGAGTGGGAGATTTTCCCGGAATTAAAATGTTTTCTTTAGGAAAGGAAGGGGGTTTAAAATTTTTAAGAAGGATAAAATATGCTTTTAATTTTTACAGAATTATTTTAAAGGAAAGAAAAAATTATGACGCGGTTTTTGTTCATATGAATCAGGAATATGTTCTTCTGGGGGGATTTTTATGGAAAATTATGGGGAAGAAAGTTTTTTTATGGAGAAATCATCCGCGAGGAAATTTTTTAACAATGATGGCGGTTTTTTTATCGGATAAAGTTTTTTACACTTCCTCTTTTTCTTATACGGCTAAATTTAGAAAGGCGGTTAGGATGCCAGTGGGCGTGAAAATAGAAAATGAAAATCCGGAAATTCATAAAACAGGGGAGATTTTAAAGATTTTGTATTTGGGGAGGGTGGCGCCTATAAAACATATTGAAATAGCAATAGAAGCGGCAAAAATTTTAAAAGATAAAGGAGTAAAATTTAAATTTGATATAATAGGGAAAGTTTTGGAAAAAGACAGAGAATATGAAAAAGGGTTGAGGATGAGAGTTAAAAATTTAGGACTTTTAAGAGAAGTAAATTTTTTTCCGGAGGTGAGCCATAAGGAGGCGATTAAAATTTTTTCCGAATATGATGTTTTAATAAACGTGACTGATACGGGAAGCATGGATAAGACGATTTTTGAAGCGGGAGTGGCGGGGGTGATAGTGATTTCTTCCAATAAAGAATTGGTTAATATTTATCCTTATGAATGGAAGAAGAGTTTTAAAGTAGAAGCGACCAGTGAAGGGGTGGCGGAAGGAATTGTAAATTTTATAAATTTAAGCGAAGAAAAAAGAGGGGTTATAAGAGAAAATGTGAGAAATTATATAAAGAGAGAACAGAGTTTGAAGGTTTTGGTTAAAAAAATGAAAGAGGTTTTTAGCGGATGATGTTTGATATTATAAACTCCGCTTAATTAAAAAATTCTTAATAATAGCTTGATTATTTACTATTTCAATTATTTTTGTTAAGGTGTATTCAGTTTTTTAATAACATAAAAAAGGAGAGGTTGCTATGGAATACAATGTTGCTTTTCGTAAAACAAGTAAAACAGGCGGATTTCAAGGTATTATTACTTGGATGTCTTTTTCCAGTAAAAATGATTTCGAAAAGTGGTATACCGACGAAATACGAGAACAGAATGAGGTTGTTGAGGAAGGCATAACAGAAGAAAGAGCAGTGGAGCTAACCAAAACAACTCCCATTAAATGCTGGATTGCGGCGGCAAAGCAAAAAGCAACTCAGCCAGACGGGACGATAAATACGTTTATTCTTGAAATGGAAATGGTAGCAGTGAGATTTATGGCGCAAGAAGCTGTAAAAAGAGGTTATGAAAACGCTGTTTCAGAGGAAGAAATGTGGGAAAATGGCTGGATTCTTCCTAATGGCGAGTTCGTTAATTGTTCAAATACACAACATATCTATTGTGCTGAAAATAAATTGGGCAAATCAGAAGAGGAACTTGAAAAAACAGCCGTTAAAGTTTCTTGCGCGCCAGTTTTTATGAGACTTGAATATGATGATTATAGGCCGGTTTTTCTAACACAAAGAGAAAGGATGACTGAAGCCCAGCTTAAAACAATCGAAAAATATTGTGTTAAGTATGGATGTCGGCCACCACTCGATTATTTTATTCAACAAGATCTGCATGATATGGCGAAAATGAGTACTGAGGATATACTTTCTATTTTAAAAAATTAGACAAGAATTAAATTGCGGTGCGGGCGTTGAAAAGTGAATCGACGTCCGCTTTTTTTATAGTGTGAATCAAAGCCAACCTCAATAAAATCAAAAATCTTTAAGTCAGATTTTGTACCATGAAAATATGTCTCTGAAAATGGACTAGGACTTTTTTTATTAGATTTGTTATTACTATTGTTTGTTGCTATTGTCATTTTTTTAAAAAATAAGAAATCAAATATTCGTCATTATTTAATGCACAGAACTTTAATTTACCATTAAGATAAAAAATTTATTTCCGACAGCTAGCTTATATATGAAGTGTTTTTGTATATAATACATAATAATGTATTTTTTGCGAAT
>JAQVXM010000004.1 GCA_028709185.1 Minisyncoccota bacterium
AGATATTTAGTTTTAACACCATGCTCTTTAAGATATTCTGAAAGATCCTCAGCGGTTTTTTTAGTTAAAGTAGTAGCAAGAACCCTCTCTTTTTTAAGAGCGCGTTTTTTAGTTTCTTCCAATAAGTCTTCAACTTGACTCTTATTTTTTCCAGCGCCGATAATGGGACGAATAATTATTTCCGGATCAATAAGCCCGGTCGGACGAATAATTTGTTCAACAATTTGCGCGGATTTATTTTTTTCAAAATCAGCGGGAGTAGCGGAAACAAAAATGGCTTGATTTATTTTTTTTTCAAATTCTTCAAATTTAAGAGGACGGTTATCGTAAGCGCTAGGCAATCTAAAACCGTTATCAATCAAAGCTTTTTTGCGAGCATGGTCGCCATTATACATACCGTTTAATTGCGGGAGAGTGACGTGAGATTCATCGATAAAAAGAAGAAAATCATCAGGGAAATAATCAAGAAGAGTAAAAGGAGGAGAACCGGCAGGGCGGCCATCAAAATGACGGGAATAGTTTTCAATACCGCTTGCATAACCGACTTCACGAATCATGGCAAGATCATAATTAGTGCGACGCTCTAAACGCTCAGCTTCAAGAAGCAGTTTATTTTTTTCGAAAAATTTAAGACGAGCAGAAAGTTCTTTTTTAATATCAGAAAGAGCGCGGGAACGATCGGAGTCTTCAGAGACAAAATGAGTAGTCGGAAAAATCAGAATGCTATCAACTTTTTCTTTCACCTCTCTTTTAAGCGGATCAATAAGAAGAATAGAGGAAATTTTTTCTCCGGAGAGATCCAAGCGATAAATAATTTCACGATTAGAAGGAAAAATATCAAAAGTTCGACCACGAACACGAAACTGACCGCGAGCCAGTTCTCCAGAAGAGCGAGTAAATTGACGTTTAATCAGTTCACGCATTAAAAGAGCGCGATCAAAATTATCTCCTTTTTTTATAGAAAAAGAACTTTTTTTATAAAGTATCGGTGATCCCAATCCATAAATACAAGAAACAGAGGCGACTACGATGACATCGCGGCGAGTTAAAAGAGCTTCCGTGGCAGAATGGCGAAGACGATCAATTTCGTCATTAATTTGCGATTCTTTTTCAATATAAGTATCAGAGTTTGGAAGATAAGCTTCCGGCTGATAATAATCATAATAGGAAACAAAATATTCCACAGCATTATCAGGAAAATAATCACGAAATTCACTGGTTAATTGAGCGGCTAAAGTTTTATTATGAGCAATAATTAAAGATGGACGGCCTGTTTTAGCGATGATATTAGCCATAGTAAAAGTCTTGCCGGAACCCGTAACGCCAAGAAGGGTTTGAAAACGATTATTTTTATTTAAGCCATAAAGCAAGCTATCAATAGCTTGAGGTTGGTCGCCAGCCGGTTTTTTGTCAGTTTTAAGATAAAAATCCATTAGAATGTGGTAAAATAATATCAGTTTGACTTTCTAAAGTAAAACTGATATAAATTAAAAAAGCAACTCATGAGAGAACAAAATCCAATTTGGAGCGATCCAAAGCAGTTTATTAGAGACAGATGGAAAGAAAAAGCAGAAAGCGAGGAAAAGGAAAATTTGAAAACAAAACTAACTTTTGAAGATTTATTCCGAATCGCTGGGCAAGCAAAAAAAGAAGAGGAAAAAGAGCTTTTAGAAGAGTTGGTGGCAGATGTTTTGAAATCAGCTCAAAACTATAACAAAGCAAGAGAAAGAACTAAGAAACTAAGAGATAAAGAAGAGGAGGGAGTAAGTTCCGACAAAGCAAGAAAAATAGCCCATGAAAGACTGCTCGATGCTCTAAATATTTTAGAAAGAAATTGCAGAAGACTTGGGGTTGATTCTTCTTGGAGAGAAAAAATCGGAGAAGAAAGAGAAAAAATCGGCAATTGGGCAGTGGAGGAGGCTTTCAATTATACAAAACAATAAGAGAATAAGGAGCGAAAACGCTCCTTTTTTATTTGGATTTTTTGAGTTATATTGTAAGTAATATGGGAAAAATAATAACAGACAATGAAAAAATAAAAAAAATTCTAGAGAGAGGAGTGGAAGATATTTTTATAAAAACCGATTTAGAAAAAAAACTGAAGTCCGGAAAGGAACTGCGAGTAAAACTAGGGTTTGATCCGACAGGAGCAAAGATTCATATCGGCAGAGCGGTAATTTTAAGAAAACTTAAGGAATTTCAAGATTTGGGGCATAAAATAATTTTTATAGTCGGAGATTTTACAGCGAGAATCGGGGATCCGTCAGATAAATTGAATAAAAGACCGATGCTATCCGAAGAACAGGTTAAAATAAATTTAAAAAATTATAAAAAACAGATCGGAAAGATAATCGATTTATCGAAAGCGGAATTTTATTTTAACAGCCAATGGCTAAAAAAACTTAATTTTAAAGAAATAGCAGAACTGGCGGAAAGTTTTTCCGTTCAACAAATGTTAGCCAGAAGAAATTTTAAAGAAAGATTTGAAAAAGGAGAGGAGATAAGCGTGCGGGAATTTCTTTATCCCCTGCTTCAAGGATATGACAGCGTAATCATTAAAGCAGACGTAGAAATCGGAGGATTCGACCAATTATTCAATCTAAAAGCGGGCCGAATAATACAGAAGCATTTTAAACAAGAAGAACAAAATATTTTAACCGGACAAATGCTAGAAGGGACAGACGGCAGAAAAATGTCTACCAGTTGGGAAAATGTGATAAATATAACCGACGAAGCAAATGAAATGTTTGGAAAAATAATGAGTTTAAAAGATGAGCTCATTCCCAAATATTTTTTATTATGCACAGATATAGAAGAACAAGAAATCGAAAAAATAGATAAAGATATAAAGAGCGGGAAATTAAATCCAAGAGACGCAAAATTGGAATTAGCTTTAGAAATAGTAAGAATTTATCACGGAAAAAATAAGGCTGAAGAAGCAAAAGAAGAGTGGGTAAGAGTTTTTTCTAAAAAAGAACGCCCAGAAGAGACGATAAAAATAAAAGATTCAGGAAAAGACAAAAAAATTTTTGATTGGCTTTTTGCCAATAAATTAACAGAGAGTAAAAGTGAAGGAAGAAGATTAATAGAGCAAGGAGGGTTAAAAATAAACGGAAAAACAGTAAATAATTTTGAAGAAAAAATAAGATTTAAAAAAGGAGATTTAATAAAAATAGGAAAGAAAAAATTCGCAGAAATTATTTAAAATCCTTAAAAAGAATGAGTTCTATTTTTCTTTTGCCGTTATAAGTGAAGTGGTGAGTTTCAGGGGCGTGTTTTTTAGAGCTATTACTGACAGCTTTATTTTTTCCAAGATAAAATCCAATATGCTTATGGCCTTTTTTTTCTTCCCAAACAAGGACACTCCCCTCTTTAGGAGTTTTTAATTTCTTCCAGCCGGAATTTTCAAGATCTTTAACCGTTCCTTCAACCGTAGCGTGAAGATTATTTATTTGACTAAAAATTTTTAAGATAGAAGAAACAAAAAAAGCACAAGAGAGATTCCCATTTTCTAAAATATCGGTTTTTTTAGAATCAAAACTAAAAAAAGCGTTTTGAAATAATTCTGAGCCGATACTTTTTTTAATAAAAGAAAGATAGGTTAAAAAGTTAAGAGGAATGAGTTTTTTCATAGAGCGGGCGAGGAGAGTCGAACTCCCGTCTCGACCTTGGCAAGGTCGCATAATAACCGCTATACGACGCCCGCTTATTGAGTTTGATAATAACAAGAAAATAAGGTGAAAACAAGAAAATTACCGCTTCGGCAAGATTATTTCTAGTTCCATTTCAAAAAAATGTGTCCCCGGAAGGAATTTCACTACTCCTCGCCTACGGCTCGTGCGTTTTAAAACCCCTCGGTTTTAATATTTCCGCCACGGGAAAACTTCCGTTTTCCCGACCCCTTTCCCGTTCAATTCCTTCCGAGAAATAAATTAATATTCCGACTATCCGCCAATTGGTGGATCGGAGCTTTTTTATATAAAGCTAAAAAATGTGTCCCCGGAAGGAATTGAACCCTCATCACGAGCTCCGCAAGCTCGTGTCCTATCCATTGAACGACGGGGACTAACAAAAAGTTAAAAACCGAGAAATTTAGAGATTTCTTCAAAAAGAGAATTTTTATGTTCTTTCTCGGTAAGGTAATTATTAAGAAAAACTCGTATTTTTTCAATATCCTCCGTTTTGGCCGGAATACGAAGGTTAAAAATAGAAATATTTTTCTTTAAAAAATAAATAAAGCTTCTTTTGCCTTCGTTTTTATCCAATGAAAAACTTTCAAAAGAATTCCAAGAATAAAGGCGGTTTTCTATTTTTAAACCTTCGCTTTCAAGAGAAAAATCATATTCTTCGCGGTGAGAATTAGCCAAAAAGAAAAGAGAAACTTCCGATAAGATTATAAGCAAGGCAAAAAGAAAGTTTTTTTGCCACAGAGAAAAGGCAATAAAAAGAAGAGCAATTGGAATTGAGATTAAAAGCCAAGAAGAATTTTCAGAAGAAAATTCAAATTCCGGAGCGCGCCATTCTATTTTTTCTTTTTCTAAAGAAGCCATTAATTAAATATTTCCGCCAGCTTTTTTAATTTGTTCAGCAAAAACTCCGGCAATAACCCTTTCACTAACATTTCTGCCGCTAGGAAATTCTTCGATATAAAATATTCCGGCATCGCCAACTTTTGGTCCTTCACTAGTTGTGGAAATAATTGTCATCATAGAACAGCGATAATAACCGCCAGCAACAGATTTACATGTTCCTTTTGCTTCAGCCGAAACACTACCGTAATCTTTTGAAGCAAAAGAGAAGGTGAGATTATCGCTGGATGGCAAAGAAAGCGGAGCACCAACGCCATCATAAGTATATTCACTAGCCATTCTATATTTGCTTTCTTCAATAAGAAAATTTTTTAGTTCAGTTTTTATCTGTTCATTGGCGGCTTCAGAATAAGGAAAACCAAAGTCGTTAATATTACTCGCATCACTGTAAGCGATAGTCGATTTCCAAGACGCTTCTCCGGAATCACTAGTTTCTGGAACATCAGCAGCAAAAGTGCCGTCTTTTCTAATAGTAATTCTATCAACTCCGTCTCTTCCGGGATTTACACCAATAATAACAAGCCGGTTACCTTCAGCCGCAGAAATTTTTGTAATGTTTATTTGATTTTCTTTTTTGGAATATTCTTCTTTTAAAGTATCCTCGAATTTTTTAGAGCTTTCGGAAGAAGAATCGTTTAATGACCCAATGAGACTGGAAGAAGAAGTGAGGCAAGACTCAGAAGTGTCACGACTGGACCAAAAATTAACGGATTTTAAAATACAAGGATTGATGGTGTCCAAAATAATAACGGAGCCGAAAAGAAGAAGAACACCATAAACAACTTGAGTAAGACCGTCTTTTGCATCACCAACTTTTGATTCGTTAGCGGCTCCTAAAATATAGTTAATACCGTGATAGACAATCATAAAAAAAGCAACCAGACCAACCGCAGCTAAAGCAAATTGAAAGATGGCGGCAATAAAAGAACCAAGATCAGGAGAAGAACCAAGAGTGAATCCTGGAATAGGCGTGGTGATTTCATAAGTAATTTCAGCAGAAGCTAAAAATGGAAAAAATAACGGAAAAAAAAGGAAAAGAGTTTTAAAAATTTTTTTCATTTTAATTTTTTTCTTTTTTATTATTAGTGTCTTTATTATCAGCGGTTTCTTTTTTGTCGTCTTTTCCGCCTAATTTTTTAGAGGCGATTTCCGTTGTTTTTTTCAGAACCGGATTATTAGAGAGGACGATAGCAACAATAATAGTGACGGTTTTAATCGGCAAGAGATTAAGAAAAGGAATATATTCAACAAGACTTCCGGCCAGAAACCAAGCGCCTCTCGCTCCTTTTATTATAAGCCAGAGATAAGCAAAACCAAAAACAAAAGTATTAATAATCCAAACAAAAAAAACAGAAAAAGGAGCAAGAGGCGGAATCAGACTAAAAGCATAAGAAAGAAGTTCGACCGTGTCGGCAAAAAGACAAACGAGAATTAAAATAATAGTCTCAGAAAGGGAAAACTTTTTTTGTTCATCCATTTTTGTCCTTGTTTAAAAGATCTTCCGGGTTAGTAGTAATAATTTGATGCTCAAAAAAAGAAGCCACAATTTCAACAGCTACATGTTTTAAACCAGCAAAAAAAAGACCATTACCAACTTCAGTTTCCACTAAAAAATTTTTTTCCGTTTCAGAAAGAGCAAAAATTTTGGAAAGCATTTCAGCAGAAGTATTGGATTGTTTTAAAAGAAGTTGAAGAGAAGAATTTGTGACAATAGGTCGTCCATAAGAAGAGTTTAAAAAATCCTCAACATCCTGAGTGATGGTTGTGATACCAAGAAAATATTTTCTAGCTCTTTTAACAAGACCGAAAAGGAAGCTGGCGGAAGCTTCATGTTTCATCATAATCCAGGCTTCATCAATAAAGACTAGACGTTTTTTAAATTCGGAGCGGATAAGATTCCAAATAAAACTCAAAACAATATGCATAGCAATAGGACGAAGTTCTTCTTCTAAATCACGAATAGAAAAAACAACCAAGCGATTTTTAATGTTGATATTGGTAGGTTTATTAACAAAACCAGCAAAACTGCCACTAGTAAAGCGATAAAGCTTAGCGGCTAAATCCTTTCCTCCATCCATATTACTAAGAACAGCTTCCAGATCGCTTAGAAGAGGCGGGGTAGCGGAAGAAAAATCTTTATCAGGAGTAATTTCTCTTGAAGCATAAGTTTCGGTAATAGCCTTATCAAGAATGGATTCTTCAGAAGGAGTAATATTGCCGATCATTAATTTTATTAAAGTGGCAAGATTAACAATGTGGGATTTAAGAGTTTCAGCAGCGTCTTCATCTTCCGGAACAGCAGGAACATCAAAAGGATTGATGCTGTCTTCGGAAGTAAGCGATATTTTTATATGAGAACCCCCGACAGCTTCGGCAAGATTTTCATATTCATTTTCCGGATCAATAACTAGAACATCAGATCCGATCATTAGAGATCGGAGAATTTCCATTTTGGCAAAATAAGATTTTCCAGAACCAGATTTGGCAAAAATAACCATATTAGCATTTTCGAGAGAAAAACGGTCAAAAATAACAAGAGTGTTATTATGCTTGTTAATTCCATAAAGAATTCCCTTATCAGAAGTCAGGTCGGTTGAAATAAAAGGAAAAAAAGAAGAGATGGGAGAAGAATTAAGCGGAACATTAACTTTTAGTTCATCATTTTCAAGAGGGAGAACGGAAAAAAAAGCTTCAGTTTGCTGGAAAGTTGCCGGCTTAGTGTAAATAAGCTTACTTTCAAGAAGAAGGTTTATTTCTTTTTCAAGATCATTTAATTCTTCAACGGTTTTTCCATAAAAAGCAATATAAATACCAACATTAAAAAGTTTTTCTCGCGCTTGCTGGAGAGCATCGCGAAGAGTTTCAATATCCTGATAAGCGGTTTCAAGAGCCGGATCGCGAACCATTCCTTTTTCTTCAAATTCATTTATTTGCGCTTCTACTCTGGCGGCTTTTTTCCTAAGATTTTTCAAAGCTATGCCAGTATCAACAGGGTGAATAAAAATAGAAATATCAACCAGACGAGGAAGATTAATAATCGGCAAAAACCAATCGCTAGTTATGTAACGAGGATAAGAAAGAATAAAAACAGTTCGAAGAAAATTATTGCCAATTTTGACATGATTTGGAGAAAGCTCCACAGCCGAAGGAGCGATAACATCTTTTATTTCTTTAAATTTTTCTTGATCCATAATATATAAAAAAATAGAAAATCAAATTTAAGAAGAAGATTGATTAGCAATATTCAGGTTTTGTTTTTCGACAGTTTCAGGATTGTAAAAATTATAAAAAAGCTCAAGAAGTTCTTCGCTGTTTAAAGCAACAGCCCGAAGACCAATACTTTGAATACCTTCAACAACTTGATCGCTTCTTTGCTTAAGCTGGCGAAAATTTATTTTTTTATTCTGCTCTAAACTTAGTTTTTCTTTAACCATTGCTTCTTTTTTATTACCCAGAAAATTAAGTTTGGATAAAAAACCTCCAGCAGGAATTAGAGAAATAGGATTAAAAGGAACAACAATTAAAAACATTTTGTTCATAATGTCATTTTCTTTTACAAAAGTCTTGATAAATTCCTTATATTCAAAAATTTGATTTTTAAGAAGTTCATTCTGTTCAACTTTTTCAAGATTTTCAATATTTTTAATGTAATTATCAATGTTAAATTTTCTGGAATGAACAAGAATTTGAACTGGAAAATCAAGAGAGTTTAAAAAGCGTTGATAGGAATTTAAAATAACATTTTTTTCTTCTTCCGACATTAAATCAATATTAATGCCAGAAACCATAATAATCTGCCGGAGACCGCCGTTTTTCAAAATAACAACATCTTCTTCAATATTTTCTATCTTAATAAAATCTTGAGTAGAAGGAGCAACTTTTGCCATATGATTATTATAAAGCACTGAATAATAAACGCCAAATAATAAATCAGTTATAAAAATAACGGATATTTAAAAATGACAATAAATTAACGGACAGTTATTAAATTTATTTATTAACGATAATCAACGCGTTTAGCAGCAATTCTTTCACCGGTAAATTTTTCAATAATGGAATATTGATCTTTTTTTCGACGACGAAATAAAGAGAAATCCCTTTCACGATCAGTGATAACATTTTTAGTAGTCATCATTTTTTCGGATAAATCCTTCAAACTGGAACCAGTCGTGATAGGAGAAATTTCTAATTCAGGTTTTTTGGTAATAATAATTTTTGGAGCCGGAATTTTAGCTTGAGGAAGAGGAGCAGCTTTCTTTTCGAAAGAAGGAATTTTTATCCGGGAAAATTTATCTTCCAAAGAAACCGGAGCGGAAATTTCGTGACGCCACATAATAACGCGGGGATTCCAATAAAATTCAAAGGCGGAAATAATAATAAAAGGAAGAGAATGTCCACTAACTTTCAAAAAAGCCAATCCAGCAGCAAAAGCCCATAAAAAAACAGCAATAATTATCCAAAGACCGAAATTAAGCAAATAAAAAAGTCCCAAACTTATTCCAAAAGCGGCAGCAAAATAAAAAAATTGTTTTAAAGTTAGAGGGCCGACTATCTTGTCTTCGGTGTCTATAAATTGAGGAATCTGAAAAGTAGCCACAATACTTAAAAAATAAAAAATTATAAAACTAAAATGATTATAATTTAATTATAACTCAAAAAACAGGAAAATTTTATTTTATGCTTTATTCTCTAAAATCAACAACATTTCCCTTTAAAGAAGGTCCGGAAGAAGGAAGAGGTTTTTCTTCTTTTTTATCAGGAGCAGGAACAGGATCCATAGAAACGGATTTAATCTTAGAAAAAGGATCAACGGGACCAGAAGAAAAAACACTATAATCAATAGCTTTCCTTTTTTCTTGTTCAGTTCTAGCGGTTACAGGAGAAACTGTTTTTTCCTTTCTTTCTTCCCGTCTAGTCTTACCGATTTCAACCCGAGCAACAACCGCTTCCTGTTTTGTGTCTTTGGAAAAAAAAGGAGAACTCATTTCAGGGGTAGCTTTTTTTTCAATAACATCAGAACGAAAAACCGGCTCCACTTTAGATTCTTCATGAATTATAAAAGGAGAAACGGGACGAATAAAATCTTTTTGAATCGGAGCCGTATTTTTTAAAGAAAAATTATTAACTATCGGAGGAGTAGCCGGTTTAACAAGAGAAGCTGAAGATGGAGATGGAGATGGAAACGGCGAAGATTTAGGAAAAATTTGTTCCAAAGGCTTGGGAGCGGGAAGAGGAGAGGCCGACTTAGGAGACGAAGAAGGAGAAAAAGGTTTAGGAGCCGGAGAAATTTCTTTATCAAAAACAGGAGGAAGAGGTTTTGATGATTCGTTAGGATTAACAACTTCAGCGGATTTTTTTTCCGTAAAAATAATTTTATTCAAAGGAGAAACGACAGGGACTTTTTTCAGATTAACAACATTTTCCGGAGGAATAGGAGTTTGAGGAGCGCGTGATTGGCCTATTTTTTCTATCTCCCCTTTCAGAGAAACGAGTATTTCGTGATTAAGGGTATCGGAAATTTTTTTAGCGTCTTCCTGACTCAAAGCAAGACCGGAAATAATTTCTTTTTCCAAATCAGAAAGAGGAATAAAACCCATAATGACGCGACCGATTATTTTGCCAAATATTTTTGATTGAGAATCGTTTAGATTAAAGTTTTTTTCGATAGTTTCAATTTTAATAAAATTTTCATAATCAAAGAGCGCCTCTTTTAAAATCGGGGAAAGTTTTTCTATACGTTCATCTATTTGAATTTTAGAAAGTTTAAGCATTTTTTATTATTTTTTCTTCTCTTCACTTTTTTCCTCCTCCTCTTTCTTTTCTCCTCCGGAATCATCAGCAGTAAGAGTGTTAATATTTTTGAGATGTTTTAAGAGTTCAGGATTAGATGGTGTAGATTTTTTTTCTGCTTCAGTAAATATATTTTCTTTAGTTATGTCTTTTTGAAAAATAATATTTTCATCAAATTTTATTTTTTTATCTTCAGAAAGCGATTTATTTATAAGAGCAAGAGCGGTGCGGTTAGCAAAAACATTCCTGTCTTTTTGAGAAAAACCTTTAGTCATAGCATTAAATTCTTTGGGCTTGATTCTCGAGATGGCACGATAAAAAGCATCTCGACCTCCTTCTTTTTTCCAGGCATCTTCACTCATGCCGGAACCCATTCCTTTTTCGGCAATATCAAGCCAAGCGCCTTTTTTAATATCTTCAGTTTTCATTTCAGACAAAGCTTTAACCAAAGATTCTTCCAAACTAGAGATAGCTTTACTAAATTCTTCCGGATTATTTTTTTCAATCTTAGTAAGTTCTCCGATAGCATCAACAACACTTTTTGCGTCCGGATCTTTTTTGTTTTTTGAAGTTGAGTAAAGAATATTGGAAGAGCTGAGCTTTTTAACATCGCCACCATATTTTTCAAACAGAGTGGGATTAATATATTCAGGATATTTATCAAGTTTTCCTTTTTCGGCTAATAATTCCTGAAGAGCGGCTTTTTTAACAGGGTCACGGGCGATGCGAGCGGAAGCAGAGATTTGATCAGGGGAAAGATTTTTCGCTTCTTTCTTATAGTTTTCAAAAATAGTATCAGTAGTTCGCTTTTTAACACCAAGAACAGTCTTTGCTGTAAGCAGTCCCAGACGGCCTGATTTTTCGCTCTTAATCGTATTCTTTGCCCAATTTTCTATTCCCTTACCAACTCCGGAACGACCGATAGTCTGACCGTAAGCAAAACGACCAGTACCAAGAGCAGCTTTAGAACTGGTATTCCTTAACCAATTAGTGGCTCCATTTTTCACCCAATTTGCCCAATTTATAGTTCCTTTAGCTCCCTGAATACCGAATTTATCCGCAGCCATCATACTACCAAAAAGAAAACCGAGAATGACAATCATACCACCGATCTGGCCTAAACCATTCTGAATAATAGTCATCGCTCCAAAAGCGGCGCCTGTAGAAGAAGAGGGGGAGGAAAATTCAACACCAGTCAAAGATCGGATAGAAAGAAAAATAAAGAAACTGGAAACAGGGGCAAAAAAAGTCCAACGAATAAAACTACTCCACCAAGCGCCAGAATAATTTATTTTCGGAAAAATACCCGTGAACCAAGCAAGAGGAGCAAGAATAAGAAGAAAAGAAAGAGCGATAAACCTATAAACAAGCATAATAGACAAACCAATAAGAAAAATGGCGGAAAAAGCAGTAAAAAGAATCACAAAAATGAGGCTAGCAACATTAACAACAAAAGAAGCAGAAAGAGCGGTGGCAGTTTTCATTCCCGACAAAGAAGAAAGATTGACTCCGTTTAAATTATCTATATTTAAAAGCTTACCAAAAGCAGAGGAAATATCGGATTGATTAACAAGAGCCTCATTTAGAAAATAAGCCGTAACAATGCCGGCAAAATCAATCAAAACACCGCAAATAACAAGAGAAAAATTTATCAAAATGGCGGTTTGAATGAATTTAAAAAGCAGAGACTGCATGCCATACTGCCTTTGCCGAATAATAGTAGCAAAAGAAATAACGAGAATACCCAAAACAAAACCAAGATTGGCAAAATCACGAGCAAAAGACCACCCACTTAGAATAATAGGCATTTTCATCAAACGAGAATTCAAATCAAAAGCAAAATCAACCATCCAAGAACCAAAAACAAAAACAAGATTCGTGATATAAAGAAGAATGCTAAGAAAAAAACCAAAAACAGCTTCAAGAGCACTACTGGCAAAACCGGACAAAAAACTACCAAGACCCAATGTGTTTTCTGTTTTACTATTTAATACTTCACCTGTTTCATCATAAGTAGTAGTGGTTTTTTTACCTATGCCGCTATTAGAAATAATGGATTCAGTTCTGTTTCCATTAGTATCAAAATAATCTTGAGAACCATTAGGATAGGTGGCAATCCAAATATTATTCGCCGCATTATAAGTTGCATGATTGGAAAGATCATTAGTTTTAAGCTTTTCAGGACAAGAGGGGGAAGAAGAACAAACATCCCCATCTTTTGGAGCTGGTATTGAAGCTGGTAATTCTTGCGCCAAGGCAAAATTAAAAGAAACAAAAGAAAAGGCAAACAAAAAGAAGGCGAGAAGGGCGGTTTTTTTCCAATTATTTTTTAACCAAAAAAACATTTTTATTTAAGATAGCCGTTTTGCTTTAAATTGTTAATTTTTGAATTAAGAGCCTCAAGATAAGATTCTTTATTTTCTTCAAAATGATTAAAATAAACAAGATTAATTGAAAGACCTAAGAAGTTTTGGCTGGCGGAAAAAGGAGCGATGGTGGTTTTTATATTCCCAGAAGAAACAGGCGTCGCAGCTGAACCGCTATCCGTTTTTTGATTAAGATTAATAGGAAGTTTGTTGGTTATATCAAAATTATTACCACTTTCACTTCCTAAGCCAGCAGAAAATAAATTCAGAAGTTCCGCTCGTTCTTTTTGAGAATAATCCAAATCGGCTTCAGAAACATCCGTTTTCCAGATATCAGCGGATTTAGAAAGAAGATTATTTTTAAGAATCGAAAGATTAGAATTTGAAGAATCAACATCTTCCAGATAGAGATAAGCTTTATTTAATTCAGAGACAACAGCTTCTTTATTCTGCCGAAAAGAAATCTTCCGACTTAAAGATTTACTATCAAGAGAAAGAGAGTCGAGAGAAGAAATCTTTTCACTAAGAGAAGAAAGATAATTGTCAAAATTATCAGGGTGAAGATAGAAAAAATTAGAGGCAACCGTAGAAGAAAGAGATAAGCCAAGATAATTTCCGTAACCGGAAGTTGTTTTATTAAATGTGTATTTTATTTCATTATTAAAGAAATTGAATCCAGACAGAGAGAGAGAGGTCTCGTAAGTATAATAAGTTGTTGTTGTTTTTTCCCTTAGTCCCGTACCAGAAACAGTTTTTTCAGAACAAGAGATATTCTTTTTTATGGTCTTATTATCAACTTTTAAACCATTTTCAACATTAAGATTCAGAGGAAGAGTATTAAGCAAATCAAAATTTTCACTTGCTTCATTAATGGAAGAGTTGCCGGCCAAAAAGAGATTAGAAAGTTCTTCTTTTTGAAGAGAAGACGCCAATATTTCAGCCTCAGTTTCCGAGCCGGAAGAAGCGGATATTTCATTATCAAGCTTTTGAAGAAGTGTCTGAAGTTTAGTTTTAAGGTCACTCACTTTGTCTATTTTGGCTTTTCTTTCACTTACAGAAAGAAAATAAAAAAGATCTTCAGAACACATTTGCTCACTGGAGCCGCCGGTATCTGTATTTTCAATTGAATATGTCAAATTAAGGGAAAGATTTATGTCTTCAAGATAAAGAATAGCTCTTTTAACTTCATTAAAAGAAGAAATTTTATTTTGTTTATAACTGCCAAGCGAAGAATAAAGAGAATCGTAATTAGAAGAGGAATCAAGATAAGAACCGAGATCAAGATTGGCGGTGTTTTCTATTTCTTCTTTGATAAGATCATCGATACTTTCTACGGTTTTCGGAATAGAATCATAAGCGGAAGAAAAATCATTATCAGAATTTTCATCAAAAATAATTTCAGAAATATCTTCCAAAGAAACACTGCCAAATTCGCCGAGAGAAAAAGTACCTAAATTTTCCCCGCTTAAAATACCTTGAGCCACACCTATAATGCCAGAAGCCTCTGAATTGAGAAGTTTATTAAAAACAGAAGAAGAAATGGCAGAAACAAAACTAGCGAAATCATCGGCATTAACAATATAATCAATATCAGAAGTAACAGCGCGAGAAAGAGTGTCACCGATAGTTTTTCCGGGAGTAGAGATATTGCCATTAGCATCTTTAGTGGAAAGAAAACCACCGCCAGCGAGGGCTTCGTTTTTCGCGGCTTCGGCTTTAGCGGCGGCTTTGCGATTAATAGTATCTTGAGCGATATAATATTTTCCGTAGAAGTTATTTTCCGGAAAAGAGCTGTAAGCAAAACGTTCCCAATCAAACTTTTCATATTGTTCATTATATTTTTCCTCATCAGTTTTTTCCGCAACTTCCGGAATATCGGAACTGCCACTCAATATAGCTTGCAGGGATGAATCAAAATTGTTTCCAGAACTGAAAAATTCAGAATCTTCAAGACCGCTTAACGCCTCTTCTCTTCCTAAAGAATAATTTTGATTAAGAAAACTTTCCCAATTAGTAACAAATTTAGGTTCACTACCACCGGCAATACCCGTGACCATCTGGCTAACAAGAGCGTCGAGCAAAGTTCGCTTGAGATTTTCAGTTGCAAGCTTAAAAAGAAACTCCATAATCATTCTTGCCAGACTACCAGTAGTAGCGCTAGAAGTAATACTAAGAGGACCTAAAACACCCGGATTTGTTTCAAGAGTAGGAACCGCGGCAAAAGACGAGGCGGGAAGAAAATAAAATGAGAAAAAAACAACCAGAGAAATGATAAAAGATTTATAAAAAAAGTTTCTCATAAGATTAAAAAGTAATGTTGTTTTTCAGTAAATAATCATTAATAGAATCTTTTAGTTCCAAAAATTTAGAATCAAAATATTCATCAGATTTAACAGCAAGAAGAGTTAAAAGCGGATCTTTCTCGTAATTTTGAAGTTGTTTTAAAACAAGAAGCTTAGCGGAAAGAAGAGAAATTTCTTCTTTATGGAAAGAAATGACGCTTCTTGGAACAGAAAGAGCATAAAATTCTTCAATCATTTTTTCATAAGAAAAAATCAGAGAAGCGAGAGCGTTAGAAACCGTGGTTTTGGAATTTAGATTATTAACAGATAAAGAATTATTTACGATAATTTTTTGAAATTCAGAAAAATAAGAGGAAATCGACTTAACGCTCGTATCATCGGAAATTTTTAAACTATTGTCTTTGATCTCCGGTTTAATAGATTCCGGATTGAAATTTTTTAAGGAAGCTTCAACGGCTTCGTTTATCAGAGTTTTATTAGGAAGTTTAATTGCGTCAACACTAGAGTTTTCAATATTAGTTTCCGCCACTTTTTGAATAACATTTTTAGCCAATTCAGCGGTAAAATTTTTAGAAATAGAGGAAGAAGTTGATTCAAAATTGTTGATTTTATTCAAAGTTTCGCTTTGTTTCTGTTTCGCAAGATAGTCAGAACCAACAATATAAAAAAATAAAAGCGCGGAGAGTCCGGTTAAACCAAAAACAAGCGGGCCTAATATTTTTTTATTGGAAAATAAATTCATTGCCCTAAAAATATAATAGAATTATATCATTTTCCATGATAAAAAATAAGGGGAAAAAACAACTATTAAAAATTTTAATTGAAAATTTCTAATTTAAAATAAAAGATTAAAAAATAACGACAAAAATAGTTCTAAATGAGTCGAGAAAGTTTAAAAAGAGAGTCAAAATCAAGATCTTGAGGACGAGAATCCGGAAGAAGACCGATTTTTTTAATAAGATTTAATGCTTTAACTTTTTCAATATCAAGACCGGCAGAAAGATTATTAAGAAGAGTCTTTCTCGGTTGTTTAAAGGCAGCTTTAGAAATTAGAAAATAAGATGATTTTTCGCTTTCGGATAACAGATGGTCTTTCTTTTCTATAAAAATAGTTACGGAATCAACTTTTGGCGGAGGAGAAAAGCTTTTTTTAGGAATAGAAGTGATAATTTTTGGTTTTCCCCACAACTGAATAGAAGCGGCTAAAAGATTAAAATCTCCTTTTTTAGCGGAAAGACGCTCCCCTACTTCTTTTTGAATAGTAAAAACTACGAGTTTAGGAAGAACAGAGAGTTCACCAATTTTTCTAAAAAGAAAACCCGTTAAATAATAAGGAATATTACCGCAAATCTTATAAGGAGATTTTTTAATTAAAGAAGGGAGAGTTTTTAATATATCGCCCTCAATAATTTCAAGGCGATTTTCAGAAGAAAATTTTGTTTTAAGAAGAGAAGCAAGTTTTTTATCTTTTTCCACCAAAAGAAGGCGGAAATCTTTATCTATTTTTAAAATTTCCGAAGTAAGTTCGCCATGACCAGGACCGACTTCAATAATAAAATCACCGTCTTCCGGATTAACAGCGGAGACAGTTTGTCTGATTTTGGTTTTATCTTTCAGAAAATGTTGACCGAGATAACGAGGCATAAAACTAAATTAAAGTAAAAAAATCTTAACCGCAACCACACATATCGGTTCCCGGATCCCAAATAGCATTAGGAAAGCCTTGGCAAACACTATTTAAACAACCCATTTGAATTGTGCAAGCCGCACCGCTAAAACCGCAATCATAAACAAAATTACAACCGTGAACATTGCAAAACTGTCCGCAGTTGCAGCAAAAAACAGGCGAAGAAAAACCGACAGCAGTGTTGCCCGGAGCTAAATCTTTATAACAAAAAGGAGGAACTCCGATCCAAGACGCTTCAGCAGTTTTAATAAAATTTCCAAATAAATCCAAAAAGCTTAATTTATTTTTCAGCAATTCTTTACGCTGTTCGGATTTCAATTCCGGAACCTTAGCTAATTTTTCTTTTAGGCTTAAAAATTCATCATCAGTGAGATTGGCGACGGATTTATAAAATAAAGAGAATTTTTCCAAAAAGTTATAAATTTTTTCTTCGGAATCAAAAGAGATTTTTTCCGCAGAAGAAATAAAATTATTTTCAACCATTAAGTCCTGAATTTTTGAGAGATGGCTTAAATAATAATCAGGCCAAAGATTGGAAAAAATTTCTTCTTCCGATAAAGTCGGATTTTCCACCGACTGATTGTCGATAAGAGAAGAAGGTGTTTTATCTCCAAAAAAAGGAGAAACCACGGGGGTTAAAAGATCCGAAACCGACGGATTATTTTTAATTTCCGGACTAGTAATTTCTTCAACAATTTTTTTCAGATCAGTCAGAGATTTTTCAGAAGAATAATTTTGATTATCAGAAAAAAGAGAGGGGAAGGTTTGGGGAGAAACTTGCGGAAAAGAAGAATATTCAGAAACAACAGCATTCACCGGAGATTCAGAAATATTTGTTTTAGAAAAATAATCTTTAAAAAAGAGAAAGCTGAAAGTAGCTAAAAATCCAATAAAAAGAACAGACAAAGAAGCGCGGATACTCATATAAGTTAATTATAAAACAAAATAAAAAATGAAAAAAATAGATTCCCGAATCAAGCTTAAAAAAAACGAGTCAGATAAAAAATTAAATAGAGATATAGCGTTCTTCGTCATCAAGTTCGGCGCAGTTTTCAAAACTCATAAATTCAGAAGGGATTTCAGAGAGAAATCGAGAAGGAAGATTAAAAAAGCTTAAGTGAAGATTTTTGCGAGCGCGAGTCATGGCAACATACATTAAACGACGCTCTTCTTCAATGTTCTCTGATTTAGAAAAAGACATTTGATGAGGAATCAGACCATCTGAAACACCAACAACAAAAACGTGGTCAAATTCCAGTCCTTTAGAAAGATGAATAGTCATAATGTTTACAAAGCGAGAAGAGATAATCTTATTTTTTGATTTGGGAGCGGCATCAGAGCTTTGAAATAAAGAAACAGATTCAAGAAAATCGGAAAGAGAGGAAAAACCGGAAGCAAAAGAGGTGAGCTCAGCAATGTTTTCAGCTCGTTCGGAAAAATTGGGAAAATTTTTCTGAAGCAAATTTAAATAACCAGTCGATTCTAAAATAAACTTAATAAGTTCAGAGGGAGAAAGAGATTTAACTTTTAAAGGAAGAGTTTCTTTAAGATTGCGAGAAGATTTTTTTTGAAAACCTTTTTCCATACGGTCAAAACTTAACAAATCACTAGAGTTATTAGCAAAAGAAAGAGCGGCTACAATATCTTTAATTTCTTTACGGTCATAGAATTTTAAACCGCCGAAAATCTGGTAAGGAATGCCATTTTCAATAAAAGACTGTTCAACAGAACGTGATTGGGCGTTAGTGCGATATAAAATAGCGACCGAACCGGAATTCAAAAGAGGGGGAATAGCGGAAGCAAGCCAACCAGCTTCAGTTTCTTCATCGGCATGTTCAAAAAGCTTAATCTTTTCCCCTTCTTCGTTATCCGTCCAAAGATTTTTTGGACGCTGATTTTTATTTTGAGAAATAAGAGCAGAAGCGGCGCCGATAATATTTTTAGTGGAACGATAATTTTGATCAAGAACAATAACATTGGCGTTCTTAAAATCTTTATCAAAATTAAGAAAATTTCGAAAATCGGCTCCGCGAAATCCGTAAATGGCCTGATTATCATCACCAACAACATTAATATTGCCAGATTCTCCGCCAAGAAGTTTAACAAAAAGATATTGAGCGCGATTAACATCCTGATATTCATCGACAAGAACATGGGTATATTTTTTTTGATATTTTAAAAGAGTCTCGGGACGATGATGAAAAATGAGAACAGGTTTTTCAATGAGATCGTCAAAATCAAAACCGTTGTTTTCTTTCAATTCGGATTCATATCTTTCATAAACTTCCGCCGCTAAGCGGTCTTTTTCATATTTAGATTCCTTAAAGGATTCAACATTAAGAAGGTCGCTCTTAATATCGCCGATTTTTCCGGAAAAAAAAGAATAACCGAAACTCTTATCAACATTCATTTCTTTTAAAATACGACGAAGAAGGCGAGAAGAATCAGAAGAGTCAAAAATAGAAAAATTAGGAAGACGACCGACAAGACGAGCGTCGCTTCTTAAAATTTTTGCTCCGAAAGAATGAAAAGTGCCAATAAAAGATTTAAGATCGCCAAAAGAGCTTCCAAGAGAGGATTCAATTCGAGATTTCATTTCAGCAGCCGCTTTATTTGTAAAGGTAATAGCGACAATATTTTCCGGCTTAACTCCCATCTCAAGAAGAGAGAGAAAACGACTGGTTAAAGTGGCTGTTTTTCCGGAACCAGCACCCGCAACAATCAAAAGAGGCCCATTTTTAGGCATTTTTACCGCTTTTTGTTGACGCTCGTTCAACTTTTGAAGTATAATCTCTTTATTCATACTTTCCTTAAATTTTTATCCCGAGCCGTGAAAAAATTAGAAGATCCTCTTTTTTTAGGGGTTTTTTTAGCGAGTTCCCTATTTTTTTCAAAAGCAGTTTTTGCTTTAGGAAAAAACGATAAAAATTATCTAAATTTAGGAGGTCCAGTTAATAATACAGAAATAGCCCTTTCAAGCCAAGAAGGGGCTTTGTTTTCAAAAGACTACAATGAAGAAAGCGGAAATAAAGAAACAGAAGAAAAAATAGTTTTAATAAATGAAGCGGAAGTTCTCGGAAATGTGCCGATTGATTCAGAAAACAACTTTAGAAAAACAGGTTCTTACAAACCAGATTTAGCAGGATATTTTGAAATGCCCACAAGCGGATTCAATTCAGGATTTTTACATAATTATAACGCGGTAGATATAGCTAACGCCTGCGGAGCGGAAATTATAGCCGCCGCAGACGGCGTAGTTATTGAAGAAAATTCCGGAAACTGGAACGGCGGTTACGGTTCTTATATAAAAATTGAACATCCAAACGGAACAAAAACTCTTTACGCGCATAATTCAGAAAATATATTAACAACAGGAGATATTGTAAAACAAGGTGAAGAAATAGCAAAAGTAGGAAAAACAGGAAACGTGTCCGGACCAACAGGATGTCATTTGCATTTTGAAGTGCACGGAGCGGTTAATCCTTTCGCAAAATAAATCAAAGCGGAATTAAAAATTATTTTTTTAATCTTTAAGACGATATTGAAAGGCTTCTTTCAAATGAGAGGCGAGAACCTTTTCAGAATCTTCCAAATCGGCGATAGTGCGGGCAACTTTTAAAATACGGTAGAAGCCGCGACCGGAAATAAATGATTTTTCCAAAGCGGATTTTAAAAATTTTTCTCCTTCCTCATCCAAATAAACAACCGCAGAAGCAAGTTTGGAAGACATTTCACTATTAGTGAAAATTTTTACGCCAAGTTTTTCAAATCTTTCTTTTTGACGTTTTCGAGTTTTGATAACTAAATTTCTCAGTTCGGCGCTACTCATTTTAGGAATAGAATCGCTTTCCATTAAATCGCTAGTTTTGACGCGCGGAACAAAAATTTGAAGATCAATGCGATCAAGAAGCGGGCCGGATATTTTTTTCTGATAGCGAAAAATTTCATTTGCGGTACAGCGACAATCTTTATCCGGATCGTTATAAAAACCACAAGGACAGGGATTCATGGCGGCAATAAGCGAAAAGCGAGCGGGAAATTCCAACGCGCCGCGAGCGCGAGAAACAAAAACACGTCCATCTTCCAAAGGTTGACGAAGAGATTCCAGAACGTCTTTACGAAATTCAGGAATTTCGTCCAGAAATAAAACGCCGCGATGAGCAAGGGAAATTTCTCCCGGTTTAGGAATTTGTCCGCCACCAATAATAGAAACACCTGAGGCAGTATGATGAGGGGAACGAAAAGGACGAACACTAATAATCCCCTCTTTAGTTAAACCGGCTACGCTATAAATTTTAGTAGCTTCAATGGATTCCTCAAGATTCATTGGCGGTAAAATAGAAACTAAGGCTTTTGCCAACATGCTTTTTCCGGAACCGGGCGGACCAGACATTAGAAGATTGTGACCACCGGAAGCAGAAATAACGAGGGCCCGTTTGCCATTTTCCTGCCCGCGAATATCCGCGAGATCAATTTCATATTTTCCACAATTCGAGGAAAAAGAAGTTATGGCAGGAAGAGCGGACTTGCGCCCTTCTAAAATTTCGATGATTTCTAAAATGTTCTTTATTGGAATAACTTTAAGATTTTTAATAACAGAAGCTTCTTTAACATTTCCTTCCGGCAAAAAAAGATATTCTATTTTTTTACTTTCAGCCATTTCAGCAATATTTAAAGAACCAAAGACAGGACGAAGACCGCCATCCAAAGAAAGTTCTCCAATAAAAATTTTATCAACAGAATTAAATTCTTTTATTTGTTTAGAAGCCAAGAGATAACCGAGAGCAATAGCTAAATCATATTGAGAACCGGTTTTTTTAATATCAGCGGGAGCAAGATTAACCGTTATTTTGCGATTTTCACGATTAGGCGGTTTTAGGCCAGAATTTTTTAAGGCGGAATTTACCCGTTCTTTAGCTTCAGAAAGAGCTTTGTCGGCCAAGCCGACAATATTAAAAGCATGAAGACCGACATTAATATCAACCTCAACATCAATCAGTTTGGCGTGAATTCCTTCAAGTTCAGCGGAAAAAATTTTAGCGACTTCAGCCATTATTAAAATTTTATATTAAAATTTTCAAAATATAAAATTGTAGAAGTAGAAATAAAAAATCTGCCTAAGGCAGATTTTTTATTTCTAAGATTATTAGTTTTCGCCAAGTTCTTTTTCTATTTCTTCAAGACGAGATTTTAAAGTTTCTTTTAAAGATAAATTCATATTAAAAGCTTCCGTTTCGTGAGATTCTTCATCACCTCCATCAACATCCGAACCAAAATCAGTACTTTCTTTTTCTAATCTAGTTAATTGTTCTTTTATATCATTTAATTCTTCTTCAAGAACTTTTCTTCTTTCTTCGTTTAACATTTATTTATTATGGGTTAATTAACGGGACGACGGCTTTTAATCCCGGATAAGAGGAAGATATTATAAAATAGTTCCCCATCCACATATAGTCAATAGCCGCCTTTTTGTT
Source organism: Minisyncoccota bacterium (assembly GCA_028709185.1). Classification (GTDB taxonomy): domain Bacteria; phylum Patescibacteriota; class Minisyncoccia; order UBA6257; family XYB1-36-10; genus JAQVXM01. The sequence continues at coordinate 22,210 of JAQVXM010000004.1, forward strand.
AGTAAAAGTAATATATCTTGTCGGGACAGAATTAATTTGACCATCAAGAAAATCGGGAGAAATTCTCTCTCCTTGATTTTCCACAAAAACATTAGAAAAATCTGAGGAGATTTCAATAAGCTTCATAGCGCTTTCAGCATCAAAAAGATTGGAATCTGTTTTTAATTTGGCAATAAATCCAGGCCAAACTTCAAAATCAGCGTCATAATAAGCGAAAGCGGTAAAATCTTCTTCAAAATAATTTTCTAAGGTTTCCTGACTCAACCCCGGAAAAAGAGAATTAAAAAATTCAGAAAATTTCATTTGACTGTTATTTTTTTGAATAGAAAATTCTGAAACCGTAGAAGAAGCTGAAATTAATCCGACCGGTTTTAAGAGAGTAGCAAGATCTGTCTTAAAAGTCGTTAAAGAGAACGGAAGAGAACCTAAAGAAGAAGTGTTTAAATAAGAAGAATGAATAAAAGCCGGAGCAACTACTTCTTCTTGAGTCACCGGCTCAGTTTCAGGCAATACGGATGAAGGAATAGTTTCTTCGACAACAGGAGCGGAGGCGGGAAAAAACATCGGATAAATATAAGCGTAACCAACATAACCAAGCAAGCCAACAGCAACAACAGCAACGACTATAAGGATTATTTTTTTCCAATCAACGCTTTTTGCAGAAGGATTTTCAGTAATTTCTATCTGATTTTGTCCCGGAACAAAAGATTGTTCTCCAATATTAGAAGGAGATGGAAAACCAGCCCCAAAAGGAGATGATTGATTGTTAGAAGAATCAGGGGTTGGCGGAACAGAAGAAGCAGGTTGATTTATTTCGCTAAGATTAAATTTTCTCGGTTCAGGGGAACCGCCACCACTTTGTTTTACCGATTGAATATCGGAAGGCATAGTGCGAACATCAACTGAAGAATCTTTCGGCGGTTCAGGAACAGAACCAAAAGAAGGAGAAGAATTACCAACAGGATTATTTAAATTTTGATTGTCCATAAAAAATTAGAACAAGAATTAATTTAATTTTAATAAAAACCAAAAGAACGGCTTTTCTTTTATTATAACCTTTTAAAAATAAAGAAATAAGTAAATGGTGTGGAAAAGATTTTTATAAAGAATAATACTTTTAAAAAATAGCTAAGCTATATTTTTTTAATAAAAATTTTTTCACTAGTTTAAAGAGGTTTTGATTGGAGTTGAAATATAACAAATTTCCACTTTTGCGGTAATGATAAAATAAAAAAGAAGCCCCGATAAAAGTCGGGGCAACTAAAATAATTTACAGCTTGCAAATTATTTTAGCTGTTTAATAGAGAGACCAAGTTTGCCGTTATCTTTTTTAATGACTTTTGCGCGGACAAAATCCCCTACCTTTAAAACATCTTCCACATTTTTTACAAATCCTTCTTTGAGTTCGGAAACGTGAATCATACCATCTTTGCCTCCTCCTAGATCAACGATTGCGCCGAATTCCAAAATGCGAACAATTGATCCTTCAACAATTTCTCCGACTTCAAAATCTTTAGTAATGCTTTTTACTTCACGAAGAGCAGCTTCAAGCGATTCTTTAGTAGTGCCGCCAACATAAACCGTACCATCATCATCAATATCAATCGTAGCGCCAGTTCGATCAATAATGCCGTTAATAACTTTACCACCCGGACCAATAAGTTCGCCTATTTTTTCCGGATTGATTTTAACAACAGAAACTTGAGGAGCATATTTGGATATTTCCGGACGAGGAGCGGAGAGAGTTTTTTCCATATGAGAAAGAATTTCCAGGCGGGCGACTTTTGCCTGATTCAAACCCTCGCGTAAAATTTCCGGAGTAACGCCATCAATTTTAACATCAAGCTGGACGGCGGTAACGCCATCACGAGTGCCAGCAACTTTAAAATCCATATCGCCATAATGATCTTCCGGACCCTGAATATCAGTTAAAATTTTATAATTTCCTTCAGAATCAGACATGATACCCATAGCAATGCCAGCAACCGGTTTTTTAAGAGGAACACCAGCATCCATTAAAGAAAGGCAACCGGCGCAAACTGTCGCCATAGAGGAAGAGCCATTTGAAGAAACAACTTCGGAAACAACACGGACGGTGTAAGGAAAAACGTCGGTAGAAGGAACCATAGGCCGAAGAGCCTTTTCAGCAAGAGCGCCGTGGCCGATTTCACGGCGTCCCGGTCCGCGGAGCTGTTTTATTTCACCAACAGCATAAGGAGGAAAATTATAGTGGAGGAAAAATCTTTTTTTAACAATATCTTCCATGGTTTCTTCCAATTTTTCCTGTCCCGGAGGAGCAATAGTTGTAACAGCCAAGGCATGAGTTTCTCCGCGCATAAAAAGTCCCGTGCCATGAGTGCGTTCAAAAAGTTTAACTTCGGAATAAAGCGGACGAATTTCATCAAGTTTGCGTCCATCAACACGTTTTTCTTTTTCAATCACATTTTTATGAACAATATCGTTAACAATTTCTTCAAAAATAATTTCGGAATGTTTTAAATCTTCTTCAGAAAATTCACTTTCCGAAAGAAAAGAGGCAAACTCTTCTTTAACTTTTGAAACAGCGGATTCACGCGCCGTTTTTTCCTTAAGATAAAGAGATTTTTCCAATTTGTCCGTTAAAAAATTTTTAACAGCGGAAATAAATTCAGGGGAAGAATCAAGAAGAGCAACCGCGGTTTTATCTTTACCGACTTCTTTGACTATTTTTTCCTGAAAAGAGATGAGATTTTCTATTTCCATAAGCGCAGTTTTCATGCCATCTACAATTTCTTCCTCATTAGCTTCAAAGCCAGAAATTTCAATCATGTTTATTTTTCCTTTAATACCAGAAAAGAAAGCGTTGAAAGAAATTTTTCCTTTTTGAATTTCTTCAATAAGAGGATTTATTTTTAGTTCTCCATCAATTTTTGCCACTTGAACACCGCCAACCGGTCCGCTCCAAGGAATATCAGAAATAGCAAGAGCGGCGGAAGCAGCAATAAGAGAAACAAAATCCGGGTCATTTTTTTCATCAATGGAAAAAATAGTCAGAACTACCTGAACTTCGCGACGGAGACGTTCATTAAAAAGCGGACGAATGGAGCGATCAATTAAACGGCCAGAGAGAACGGCTTCGTCAGAAGTTTTTCCTTCACGACGAACAAAGCGACTGCCTAATATCTTGCCGGCAGCATAAAACTTTTCTTCATAATTAACCGTGAGCGGAAAAAAATCTCCAGGTTGGTCGATTTTACCCATAACAGCAGTAGCAAGAACAACAGTGTCGCCATATTTAGCAAGAACAGAACCATTGGTTTGGTCGGCCAAATCAGAAATTTCCAAGGAGAATTCGCGACCAGCAATAGTTGTAGAAAAATTTTTTCGATTAAGATTCATTTTATAAAATAATTTTGATAATATTTATCGCTTGATTCGAACAAGCATTTTAGGAACTTCTTCCAAGGCAATAAAAGCATCGGAAACTTCTTTCATTTTTGCATTACTGCTTCTTGAAAAAGCGGCTACTTCCACATCCTTACCCATCCCCCATTTTAAATATTCAATAAGAGGAAGAAAGTCGCCATCACCAGTGGCAAGGATTATAACATCGAGAGACGGCGCCATGCGAATAGCGTCAACCGCAAGACCGACGTCCCAGTCGGCTTTTTTGGCTCCGCCGGCAAAAATTTGGAGATCTTTAACGCGAAGCTGAATGCCGGATTTTTCAAGAGCGTCAAAAAAAGAAGCTTCACTTCGGCCGGTAGTTTTGGAAACTGTAAATTCGGTAGGTGTGTCACTTTTAACGACATAAGCCAAAGCCCGGACAAGACTCCTTTTTCCAGTGAGACATTTTACA
>JAQVXM010000037.1 GCA_028709185.1 Minisyncoccota bacterium
ATAAAAATATTTCCTCTCCTTTTAATACCTATAAAAATAAGGTTCTTCCTCCCCATCCGATTTCCAATCCCGGACTTGATGCTATTTTAGCCGTGCTCAATCCGGAAAAACGGAATGCTTATTTTATCTTCATGATTATGAAGGAGAAGTTCATTGCGCGAAAACTTATGAAGAGCACAAAATTAATATTGAAAAATATCTGAGATAAACAACCACCTGCCGTCTGAAAAATAGAGATAAAATGAAATTATTATGGAAATAAGCGATGAAAGAGAAAAGCCCCAGCGAAATGCTAGGGCTTTATAACACACTAAAGCGTTTCCTCGTACATCTTTGCATAGTGATCGAGTGCTTCATTGAAATTTTCAGCAAGAATAATCTCGCCGTGCAACTTCATAATTCCACACTGATATCGCTCGAGAATTGGCATGATTTTGAATAAATCGCCCCATTGTCCGTAACGCAAATACTCGCTACTGTGATACTTGATCATCTTCGGCGAAAAAGTAATGTCGCGACAATGACCGTGAATAATGACATTTGCATCAGGAAATGCGTTGAATATTTCCAATATCAACGGCGTTTCCGATGACGGTAAACCATTGCCCGACCAAGACACGATTTGTTGTCCCCAGTCACTGATAAGCGTTAGATTATTCCGTAACAAATTGCCGACTAACGAACCAGAACGTGTTACCAAAATGCCATCTTGAACTCGTTTTGCCAAGAATCCAGCAGAAGCATTAGTGTAATGATCTTCCTGCATTTTCTTGCCGATTACCGAAAATTCGGGATAGTTAGCATTTACAATATCGCTAATATCGATTTCGGTTTGTCTATTTTGATAGCGAATCTTTTGATACCGATGGCAAACACTATCAAATATTTTTTCCCACGGTGCCATCGTAATTTTTTCAAGCTTGCCATCTGTTGAATAAACATATTCTGGCCAAACAATTTCAGCTCCAAAGCTCAATATTGTTTTGCGCACGTCTGGCGTAAGCGGGTGATTCCAATACTGAATCCCCATCGCTGGTGCGATCACAACATGTTTTCCTTTACCGATTGCAGCATGTAATATTGACATTGGATAGTTGTCGGCAATCCCGCATGCGATTTTCGAAAATGTATTAAAAGTACAAGGCGCAACGATAACAATATCTTCCTCTGGAATTTTATTGTCATCTGACTCACGGCGGACTAAAACATCACAACAAATTGAATCCCAATCAACCATAGATATCGCAGCCGGTGTTGATATGAGAATTGGTTTTGCTCCGTCGTTTTTCAACATGTCAAGCAAAATCATCACGCTCTTAGCTTTAGTAGCGCCAGTTACAATAACATAGACAATTTTACCTTGAAGCATTTCATCTCACCACCTTTCGTTAAGCGAAATGATACTGACGATAGAGCTCGTAAGCCATCGCTGAAACAGCAACTGGTAAAGTCAAAAAATCAACCTTGCTTTTGTCCATCGGTAATTTCACGACCTCATCAAGCAATTGCTGTTTCTCGCGCGTTAATCCAGATGTTTCCGTACCAAAGACGATAACGATGTCTTGGTTGACAGGCAATTTAACATCATAGAAAATCTTGTCAGTTTCGCCTGATGTTCCAATTAGATATTTGCCTTTGGTTTTCAAATCGTTTACTGCATCTTCAAAAGTTTCATAGTGAATTTCCTTGAAATTACTTTTGATATTCCACGATCTGACTTTTGTCTTTATTTTCGGAATATCAAAAGATAGCGAATTCTTGCCGGAGGTATAAACAACGGCGTCAATTGACTCAGCGATTTGGACAATGTGCGCCATATCATATGGCGAACGGATGATGTCGAATAATAACTCAACTTTTCTCATTTTATACACTTCCTTTCGGTTTGGTTTTAATGGCGACCAGCATGAACGGGTCTGAAGTAATTTTAGCATTTTTTGCAAAATGTAAAAAATGTACACATGACTGGATAATTGATTTATAAAAGGTCGGAGTTTACTCCGACCTTTTCTCTTTCATCGCTTATTTCCATAATAATTTCATTTTATCTCTATTTTTCAAACGGCAAAGCTGTCAGTTTATTCCGTTTTTTTAAAATCAGTTTTTGAATTGGGACAAAAAACATTCAGCTGTCTTTGGCGGTTTTAATTTTAGGACTAAAAGCTCCACGGCCGTAAGGCCGTGAAATCTTTAAGTTTTTCTCCGCAGAAAGTCAGAGTTTTATCAAATCTTTTCTAATTGGTTTTTAAAACGCAATTGGCGAAAGTTAAAACGCTTTCAATTCCTTCGGTTATAAAAGCCGTATCCCCTTTATTCCAAAAAACAAAAGTTTCGTCCGCATTCGCATAACGGGCGCCGGAAGCCGATATCGCGTGAGGCAAGGATATTTTTCTCTCATCGCTTAAAATTAAATCAACAAATTTATCGTCATTAGGATAAAACGAAGCAGTGATTATTTTTGAATCGTCGCAAGAAAAAGAAAATGTTTTTGGCGCTATTGCCGTGCAATATTCCTCCCATGTTCTTATGCAAGTACTTTTAGCTTCGCACCAGGAATATCCCGCCGAACCGATACAGCCATGCTCGTCCTTGTCGCCTCCGACAACTTCTTTACTTTGACGATTATTAAAGAAATTATTCAAAAACAAAAAATCCCCGTCGGGGGAAATTGCGCTTTGGGAGAAAAAATCAAATTCCTAAAGAGGAGAGGAAGGTTTTAAGTTCGTTTCCTTTTAATTCGCGAAAAGAACCGGAGGGAATATTTCCAAGTTTAATATTCATAATCCGCACTCTCTTTAAATCTCGAACGGTCAAAAAAAGAGCTTCGCACATTCTTCTAATTTGATGCTTTTTGCCTTCCGTTAAAGTTATTTTAAACGAATGTTCTCCTGTTATTTCTACTTTACAATTTTTAGTTTTATAATCATCTAAAAAAATTCCTTCTTCCATTTTAGTTTTAAAGCTACCGCGAAGTTTTTCTTTCACTTCAACAACATATTCTTTTTCATGAATGTATTTCGGATTAAGAAGCCTGTCGGTAACACGACCGTCATCAGTTAAAATAATAAGTCCGTGAGAACTTTTATCCAGACGACCGACCGGAAAAACGCCTTCAAGAGGAACAAATTCTTTGATGTCTTTTTCTCCGAGTTGAGGAGAATGAGTGATTACTTCTCTTGGCTTATTAAAAGCGTAATAATGAAAAGTTTTGCGATTTTTATTTTGCCTAACTTCAACACTATCTCCTTCTTCAACTTTAGCGCCGAGAACAGCAAGATGGCCGTTAATAAAGACTTTTTTATTTTTAATAAGCTCGTCCGCTCCTAATCTTGTAGAATAACCATGCGAAGCAAGATATTTATTAATGCGAATCGGAAATTTTTCTTTTTCCATAGAAAGGTCAGTATAACACGAAATTGTCAAATAGAAAACTTGAAAACAAATATTTATTGAGATTTAATTAAAGGAATGATAAAAATAATTTTACGCTTTTTTGATAAATTAGAAGACAAAATAAGACAAATTTTAAGCAAATCTCCTTTAATTTATGCTTTTATAGGCGGCGTCGGTATTGTGCTTTTTTGGAGAGGAGTTTGGGAATTAGCGGATGATCTTAATCTTTCCTCTTCCGGTTCACTTATTATAAGCGTGATAATATTACTTTTGACAGGAACTTTCGTGTCTTTCTTTATCGGAGAAGAAATATTGATTTCGGGAGTAAAAGCAGAAAAGAGAAGGGATCAAAGCATAATAGAAAAAATAGAAAGGGAACAAAAAAAATCAATCGAACTCTTAGAGGAGGTTAACGGAATAAAAAAGAGTTTGGAAGAAATAAAAAATAAACTTGAAGAAAAAATAATAAAATAATAAGATTAAAATATGAAAAATCTATATCGAAGCCGCGATAATAAAGTATTCGCGGGAATATTCGGAGGGTTGGGAGAATATTTTGATCTTGATCCAACACTTCTTCGTTTATTATGGCTTTTTGTTCTTGTAATTACCGCTTTTGTGCCCGGAATAATCGCTTATATCATCGCCATGTTCGTAGTACCGAAGAAGCCGGAAAGTGAAAGAAAGAAAGAAAATAAATAAAGAAAAGATCTCCGAATAAAATCTATTTTTATTTTATAAAAAAAGCGATTTTGTTATTATAATATCTTAGTTTTTTTGTTTTTCTTAGACGGATAAGTCTATTTTTATGTTTAAATTGTGGACGATACTGGACTTGAACCAGTGACCTCTGCAATGTGAATGCAGCGCTCTAACCAGCTGAGCTAATCGTCCGTTTATTATTTAATTATCTTAAATTAAAACAAAATAAAAAAGAAGGGGTTATTGGAGGGAGATTTGACCAAATCCACCGCTGGAAAAAGAATCTCCGGAAAAGACCAATAACAGCCCTTCTTGTGTAAAAGAATATAATATTTTAAAAATAAAAACAAGAAGAAAATAAAACCGCCTTTTTTGGCGGTTTTATTTAAGAAATGATAATAAAAAGTTATTTCATTTCAGCGGTCGCTCCGGCTTCCTGAAGTTTTTTAACAAGAGCTTCAGCTTCTTCTTTTTTCAAAGCTTCCTTGACTACTTTAGGAGCTCCGTCCACCAAGTCCTTAGCTTCTTTCAAACCAAGTCCGGTAACTTCACGAACGACTTTAATAACGTTTATTTTCTGTTCACCGGCAGATTTCAATTCCACATTAAAGGAATCTTTTTCTTCGACAGCTTCTCCGCCAGAAGACGGACCAGCAGCAGCCATAGCGGAAGCGGAAACACCAAACTTCTCTTCTAAAGCTTTAACAAGTTCAGCCAATTCCAAAACAGATAGTTTTTCTATTTTCTCAATAATTTCATTGAATTTATCACTCATTTTTTTATTGGTTTAATTTTAATTTTTAAATTTTTTTAGCTTGTTCGTTCAAAATAAACATAAACATTTTCAGAGGCGCGGCAATCATACCAACCAAACGCCCGAGAAGAATTTCACGACTCGGAAGCGAACTGATTTCTTTAATGAAATCGGCAGAAAGAATTTCATTTTTATCAAAATTAAAACCGCCAAGAACTTTAAAGTTTTCGCTCGTTTTCATTGATTTAAAGATCGGAGAAGCAATATCAAGCAATTCTTTGTTTGAATAGATAATACCGACTTGAGCCTCAAAATCTTCAGGATTTATTTTTATTCCTTTTTTTTCAAAAGCAATTCTCAAAAGACGCTTTTTGACAACTTTATATTCGGATTCTAAGTTTTTAAGATTCTTTTTTAAACCGACAATATCCTTTGTCGGAACACCGGTAAAATCCGTTAAAAGAACGGTTTTACTCGAATCAAGTTTTTTTAAGCTCTCATCAAGTTCCACTTTCTTTTGTTTTTTTGATTTCATTTTTTTTGAAATAAAAACGACCTTTAAATAATAAGGTCGCAGACAAAAACAATAACAGATAATGTTCTCGGCAGGTTTTTATTAAGCTCTTTTTTAGAGCGCCTGTCCCGACATTTTATATTAAAGAAGTCGGGACTCCGATAAATCGGAGCGGTCTGCGAACGTTTATATCTTATTATAAATAGAAAAATAAGTCAATCCTGATTGTATCTTATCCACGTCTTAAAAAAATAAAAAACCGTTTAAGCTTTTTAAGCGTAAACGGTTTCGATATATCCGCTGAACTCAGGCAATATTTCTTCAACCGCCTGAGCATGCCATCTTAATATTTCATTTTCCCTTCTCAATTCTCTCCATTCTAACGGAGAAACAATAATTACATCTTCTATTTCATTGCTTATCCTTAAAATAGGCAAGAAAGGAAGATGAATCTTAAAAATAGCGTGGCGAAAGCCACATCGGATAATAACATCTTCAAGAGACATTTGGTCTCTTTTATAATAAAGATTGAGACCTGTCTCTTCTAAAACTTCTCGAAGAGCCGTCTCTCTTTCTTCTTTATCACAAATTTCCGATTTTCCTCCGGGAAGTTTATAAAAAATTTTTTCTACCTTTTTAATTCCTCCATGAAAAGAGACAAAATTATCTTTTCTTTCTTTTACAAGAATTATTCCTTCCGGAGTACAAATAATAACCCCAGCGGAAGGTTTGAATTTTTCATTAAAAAAATGACTTTTTCTATCTTTATTTTCCATTACCTTCTCCCTTCTTAATATTTAATTTTCAATGTAGTTTTTTAATTATAAACTAAAAAATAATGTAATGTCAAATTAACTTGAAAAAGTCAA
>JAQVXM010000038.1 GCA_028709185.1 Minisyncoccota bacterium
TCCAAACCAGAGCCGTCTTCCAAAAATTTTATGCCGCGAGGATTAAATTTGGAAAGATGGTTGGGCTTTGAAGAAAAGAAAAGAACTTTTCTATTTTCAAGATATCTTTCAAAATTAGCCACAATTTTACTATCATCGGCATTTAAAAAAACAGAAGCGTTGGTTTTGGAAAAACGAACTATTTCAAATTTAGCAGAAATCGTATTTGATAAATTGCCAAAACGCTCCAAATGACTTTCGTTAATGCCGGTTAAAACAGCGACATCAGGAGGAGTAAGAAGGCAAAGCTCTTTAATATCCCCTTTTTTATAAGCTCCCATTTCCACAATAAAAATTTCCGTCTCAAGAGGAAGCTCTCTTAAAATAAATCTGGCGATACCAAGAGGCGTGTTGATATTCTCCGGAGTTTTAGCAATTTTAAATTTTTCAGAAAGAACAGAAAAAAGCATTTCTTTCATAGTGGTTTTTCCATAACTTCCGGTTATGCCGATTATCTTTATTTTAGACAGACGGGAAAGTTTTTTTCTCGCGCGAAGAACGATTATTTTTTTTGCCAAAAAATCAAAGGGAAAAAGAATCCAAGAAGAAAAGATAAGAGGCAAGAAAAAAAAATAGAAAAGAAAAACAAAGAGAAAAATTGGAAAAGAAAATTTGAATAAAAGAGAAGAGCCGTTAAAAGAAAGATACCAAAAAGAAAGAAAGGAAAGGAAAAAAATAAGAAAAACAGAAAGAGAAAACAAAAGAACCGCTTTTATTGTCCAGACAAGCTCCTGTCTTCTTAATCCTTTATCAGAAGTAAAAACACGCAAAAGGGAAAGTTTTAAAAACCGGCGGCGATTATAATTTTCAAGCTGAAAGAGATAAAGAAAAAAAGTAAAATGATTAAAAAACGATTGCATATTATTATTTTATAAAATCAAAAAGAATTTGTGAAAATTCTTTCGGTTTATCCATAAAACTGAAATGGCCGGCGTTTTTAATGATTTTTAAATGAGAATTTTTAATTTTTTGACGAAAAATTTCAGCCATATAAAGAGGAGTAGTTTTGTCTTCTTCTCCCCAAATAAGGAGTGTTTCCGCTTTTATTTCAGGAAGAAGGGGTTCTAAATTTTCTTCAATAACATTCAAAAAAATATTTTTTAAAAGAGGAGTGGCGAGATAATCGTCAGATCCGATAAATTTATATATTTTGGGACGAAAAGATTTTAAAAACGGAAATTTAAAAAAAGGTTTAAAAATTTTAGCCAAAATTTTAAGGAAAGTTTTTTTATTTTTTGACGGAAGACCGGCGCTTCCGACTAAAACAAGTTTATTAAGAAAATCAGGAAAAAGATAGGAGAATTTCAAAGCAATGCGACCTCCAAAAGAATGACCGATCAAGCAAACTTTTCCAAGATTTTCTTTTTTAATAAAATCTTTAACGAGAACAGCATATTTTTCCAAGTTAAAATCATCCGGAGGATTTTCAGAAGAGCCAAAACCAGGCAAGTCTAAAGCGAAAGAACAAAATCCCCTTTCTTCCGCCTGTTCCATTATTTTAAACCAAGCAACAGCTTGGGAACGCCAGCCATGCAAAAAAACAAGCGGCTCTCCAGAATTTTTAGAAAAAAGGAGATTTACAACAACACCTCCTAAAACAAGCTTCTTTTGCTCAATCATTATTTTAATAATAAAGGAAAAAAGGAGAGAAAAAAAGGAAGAAAATAAAAAAATTTCCCGTCTTTTAAAAAAGACGGGAGTTATCATTACTAGTTCCAGAATAAAATAACTGAGATATCATCTGGTAAAGCTGAAAGAAAAGCAAAAATTGCTTTATATTAAAATTACATTTTTTTACTAATCATTCAAAAAATAATAAAGCCAATCTTTTTTTATAAATATTTTTAGGAAAGACTTACAACTTTTTGCGTGAAGATATCAGCAATCCATGCATTAAGACTTTTACCAGATTGTTTGGCAGCATAAAAGATATTTCGATGAAGATCAGGCGATATACGTACTACGAATTTCCCTGAAAAATGTTTTTCTGGATCTTCTTCAAGATATAAACAAAGCTCTAAATAATTATCGACTGAATCTTTAAAAGCTTGTTTTAGTTCTTCAATAGAGTGACCTTGAAAAGTAACAACATCTCGAGTTCCAAGAACTTTACCAAGAAAAATTTCTGCTTCACTATTATACTCGATGTTCGCACTATAGCCTTTATATTCCTTCATGGTTTTTCTCCTGTTATCTTTGAAGAAGATCGTTTCCCGCAAAGCGTGACATTACTAAAATCACCTATTCTGGCTAATGTATAGCATTCATTATTTACATTTGTCAAATAAACGAATTGAGAATGTTTGATTGGAAGCGATAAGCGAGAAAGAAAGGAGATAATGTTTTTCACGGCAAATTTTACCGTATTGACGGGTGGTGTTTGTTTGAGAAAGTCAGAACCCATTTTGCAGAAAATCCGAACGAATAAAACAAAAACAATGCGGACTCGGCAGGGCAAACTATTTTTCTGGGGTTTTGGATTTGCCCCGCCTCGACTGATTTCCCGCCCAGAGGAGGGGTCTAGGGAGAAATGTTGGCTGGTTTCGGATTGGGGGTTTTTGAAAATTCGGCGACTATCTATTAAATTTCAAAAAATATTCCTTTGGTTTTGATTCTTGTTTAATTATATCAGACCAATGTGGTTCTATTTCTGAAACTCTTTTAATTTCTTCATTTTGTAAACATAGTGGGTCAACTACTCGTGATTTACAAAATACTTTTCCGTCATAATTATTCGGGTCATTTCTGAAGCTGATTTTGTTGTTCATTCTTTCAAAAAGTAATTTCAATTTAGGGTCATTATTGATGTGAGATTCTATTTTTGAAAGAACGATTTTATCGGTGGTGTATAAATCGGTTTCAGAAATATATTCTTTTAAAAGTGCGTAGCGGAGATAATCACCAATAGTCCGGAACATAACAGCAGATTGTATTCCAGCATAATAATTTGTATTGAGCTTCAAAAACAAATCTGCATATTTTTTTGCACTTTCAAAATCTTTAAAAATCCACTTTCCGTTTTTAGCTATAAGATTATCAATAAAAAATTTTCCATTTTCTATTTCCTTAAAAACAATAGCAGTTCTTAACGAATAATCTATTCTATCCGAACACAAATCTGGTAAATCGTTTTCTTTAAGCGGAAAATTTTTATCATCAAGAATATAATCCAAATCAAGATTATATTTTTTGATGATTTCTGGTATTTCTGATTTCCTAACATAATCATCAAAAACATTGTCTTGATGATTATGTTCCTTTTCAGAGCCAGCATCTAAAACATAATCTATACAATGAGAAAATGCCGAATGAGAAACATCGTGAATAAGTCCAGCAACTTGTTCCTCAATTGGTGCTCCATAAATTTTTAAAAGCAAATAGTCGCCAATTGAATGTTCAAATCGCGAATATGCCGTACCAGGGAAATGAGGTTCAAAATATCCAGCTTGATCTATTTCCTTTAACCTTTGAAGTGTCGGAGAATTTATCAATTCTAAAATTATTGGCTCTTCAATTTCAAAATTTCCATATACTCTATCTGTGTATTTCATAATTTAATTTTTATTTTTTAAAATAGCACAAAAAATAAAAGAATATCAAATCATTATGATTGATTTCCTTTATGAATATTTTTTTTAAGAGTGGTGCATAAAGGCTAAAGCGCTTATATGGGTGACAAGGCTCTGGAAAGCAATGATTAAGGATGTATTGCTGTAAAAAAAATCCCCCGTTTCCGAGGGAAGAAAATTTAATTTTTCAGCAAAATAAATAATTAAATTCTTGCATTCCAAATATTTCCCGAAAACCACGAGAAAAAGAGAAGCGAGATAAGAACTTTTTTACAACATCGAGTCGGGATTCTTCAGTAGTCAAAGAAGGAATGAGATCAAGAAACATTATGCAATATCCATAATTCACTTGATAGGCATCATATTCGTCCGGAGAATATTCGCATGCCGATACCCAATCAAGTTCACCGCTTTTTAACATTCTTACAATTTCATCTCTTTCCTCCTTACAATTTGCAATAATTCCTTCACAATATTCTTTATACAAAGGAATTGTATCAAGAAATTTCTGCCATAATGATTCATCTATATGACCGGATGAATCGTAAGCTTCCTCTATCTTCAAGATCAATGCTTCGCACAATTCTTCAATGCAATAACATGGAAAACCTTCCTTTATAATTTGGTCTATTTTTCCCTTTCCTTGACTATCAAGTTTGCAGTAGATATCCCATGCTTTATTCCTTTTTTCATTCCAATTCAGTTTCTCTCCATCTATTCTAGACATGATAACAGCCTCCTCGTTTTTGTTTTTTTAATATACTTATTCTGGCTAATGTATAACATTCATTAAGTACATTTGTCAAATAATGGAATTGAGAATGTTTGATTGGAAGCGATAAGCGAGAAAGAAAGGAGATAATGTTTTTCACGGCAAATTTTACCGTCTTGACTGGTGGACCGTACCGGATTTGAACCGGTGACCTCCACATTGCAAATGTGGCGCTCTACCAACTAAGCTAACGGCCCAAAACGAATAAGAAGATAATAACAGATTTTAAACATTAGACAAGAAAAAACTTTTTTAAAAAATCCATTTTGTTTTAATTGTCTTATAATCAGAGTTGTGCGCGCGCCTGGATTTGAACCAGGGACCCCTTGCGTGTCATGCAAGTACTCTAACCCCTGAGCTACGCGCGCGATTTTTTGAAGTTCAAATTTTTGCCACAGGCAAAATATTTTACTGAAGCTTCGACAAAAGTCGGAGCCCCGATAAAATCGGGGTGGGTGTGGGAGGGATCGAACCTCCGACCTCTGTCTTATCAGGACAGCGTTCTACCACTGAACTACACACCCTTTAAAACTTATTTGTAAAAATACACGGGACTTTATTTATATAATCAATTTCTCTGATAAATTATTTTAGGACTTCTTCCGCTCCGTTTAAATTAAATTGAGAAGAAGAAGAAGCGGATTTGATGTTTAAATTAAAAGCGGAATTAAAGCTATCCACTAAAAAATTAATACTACTAATAAGATACCAAAGAACAATGATTAACATTAAAACTCCGAGGATAAGAAAAGTCAATTCCCGTTTATCTTTAAAAATAGCAATAAAATTATTTTTTAATTCTTCTTTATTCATAATTATTCAAGACGATAAATTATTTTTCCGCGAGCAAAAAGACGAAGCTTGTCTTTTTCTCCTAAAATTGTATTGACGTCAAAATTATCAAACTGGACAAGGAAACGGCTTTTTTCCACTCTTTTTAAAAATCTAATAATGTTAGTAAAAGAACCGTCAATAGAAGCAGAAACACCAGCTTTACCGAGAAGTCCATTTTTTTCTTCAGTTTCTCCAGTAAAAGAAGAAGAAACTTCAACGCCGGTATCTTTAGCAATAGAAGCAAAATCTTCCTGAAGTTTCAGAAGGTCGTCTTTAGAAGCAAGTTTTTTTTCAAGTTCAACTTCAAGAGGAGCGGCTTTTTCAGATTCTTTTTTCAGAAGAAAATGGTTTTCCAAAATATTAGCCTTGCCTTGAATTTCCTGATTCACTCTTTTCATTTTATCGATGGTTTCGGTAATACTTTCTTTAACATAGCTATTCAAAAAAAGAATAACAAAAATACCTAAAAGAGAAAGAGCGGCCTTTAGACCGAAAAGAAGCTTAAAATTTTTTAAGATTTTTTTAAAATCCATAATATCTTATTTATTTTAACATTTTAAGAAAAAAGAAAAAACAACTTATGATACAATTTCAATAATGGAAGAAGCGGTTTTTTACAACGCGATAAATATTTCTTTAAACGGGCAGTATAAAAAAATTGTCAGATTAAAGGAAAAATACGGAAGTTTTGAAAAAGCGTATTTTTCAGGAGAGGGAGGAGAGGTGGAAAAAATAGAAGTAGAAAAGGAATGGGAAAAATTGAAAGAGGCAAAAATAAAATTAATTTTAGAAAAAGAAGAAGAATATCCAAAAGTTCTAAAAGAAATTCCTTGGCCGCCTTTGGGAATTTATTATAAAGGAAAACTACCGGAAAAAAACGAGAGAGTAATAGCCATAGTCGGAACCAGAAAAGCAACTTTTGAAGGAAAAAGATTCGCAAAAGAAACAGCTGAGAAGCTGGCAAAAGTCGGAGTCGGAATAATCAGCGGACT
>JAQVXM010000039.1 GCA_028709185.1 Minisyncoccota bacterium
ATGAGAGTGCCAGTTATAACCGGATCTTCTGCAGATATAACATTTTTAGCAAAAAGAAAAACAAGCGTAGAAGAAGTGAATGATATTTTAAGGAAAGCGGCGATGGAGGAGAGATGGCAAGGAGTTTTAAAAGTAACAGACGAACCTCTCGTTTCAGGAGATATAATCGGAGAGCCAGTCGGAGCGATTGTAGATTTATCTTTTACAAAGGTGGTGGACGGAGATTTAGTAAAGGTTTTATCCTGGTATGACAATGAATGGGGGTATGTGGCGACTCTCATAAAGCATGTTTTGAAAGCAGTTAAGGATTAAAATTATTTTTTTGAGAAAAAATGTTGATTTATATAGCCGCAGATCATAAAGGGTTCAGGTTAAAAAACGAAATAATCGGTTTTTTAAAGCAACAGGGATATGACCCAAAAGATTTCGGGAATGAGAATTATGAAGAAGGAGACGATTATCCGGATTTTGCAGAGAAACTTTCAAGAGAAATAAAATTGGCAGCGGTGACGGGAGAAGCGAGAGGAATTCTTATATGCGGTTCGGGAGCGGGAATGAATATCGTAGCAAATAAGTTTGAAGGAGTGAGAGCGACGATTGGATTTTCTACAGATCAGGTTTTTGATGCGAGGCAAGAAGACGATATAAATGTGCTTGTTTTAGCGTCCAGTTTTCTTGACGAAAATAAAGCAATGGAGATTTTAAAGGTTTTTTTAAAGACGCCTTTTTCAGGAGAAGAAAGACATAAAAGAAGAATTGAAAAGATAAAAAGAATAGAATTAGTAAACGATTGATTATTTATTTTTTTAATTATTAATTTTTAATCAGTCAGACAGTTAAAAAAGAAGACGGTTTATATTAAAAATAGATTTATATTTATTAATAAGGGCGGGCGTCTATAAAGAACAGCTATAAAATTATGGAGGTGATACCAAGCATAAACGAAGAAAATCTTGAAGGAATAAAAGAAAAATTTAAAATTGTCGAGAAAATCGGAGCGGAGTGGGCGCAATTTGATTTTTCAGACGGAACATTCGGAGAGAGAAAGGTTTTTATAAATCCCGAAGATTTCAAAGAAATTAACAGCAAAATAAAAATTGAAATAGATTTTATGGTTCAGGAGCCGGAAAAAAAAATATTGCCATGGCTTCTTACGGGAAAAATAAAAAGGGCAATTTTTCATTTAGAAACTTTAAGCGATATTGAATTAATAAAAAGAATTTGTCTTGAAAATGGAGTAGAGCCGGGAATTTCTATTTTGTTTTCAACCGGAAATGAAATGATTTTTCCTTTTTTAAAAGAGTTTAATTTTTTTCAGGTACTGGCGGTATCACCCGGATTTTCCGGACAGAATTTTAAACAAGAAACAATCGAGAAAATAAAATTTTTGCGAGAGAACATATCAGATGATAAAATAATAGAAGTGGATGGAGGAATAAACGAGGAAACGGCAAGAAGCGCAAAAGAAGCGGGTGTAAATATTCTTGTATCTTCATCTTTTATTTTTAATAATCCAGATCCGTTTTTTGCTTATAAAAAACTTTCAGAAATTTAAAATCAAATGAAATATCGCTACATTGCTTCAGAAATAAACGGGAAAGTAGCGGAAGGAGAGATTGAAGCGGAGGGACCGGCGGAAGTTTTGGAAATACTTGCCGAAAAAGGTCTTAGACCTATTTCTATCAAACCGGCCAAGAGCCTTTCTTTTGCTTCCCGTTCTCTTTTTAGAGGGAGCGTGAATACTTCAGATAAAGTTTTTTTAACCAAATATCTGGCTTTGATGTTGAAGGTGGGAACGGATTTGTTAAAAGCTATAAATATTTTAATAGATGATTTTGATAAGCCGGCAGTGAAAGATATTTTGCTTGAAGTAAGGCGGACACTCGAAAAGGGACAACCGTTTTATTCCACTTTTGCCAAACACAAAAATTCTTTCTCGCCTGTTTTTGTGAGTTTAATAAGGGCGGGAGAAACATCAGGAAATTTGGAAAAAGTTTTCGAAGATTTGTCGGTTTCGCTTGAAAAGGAACAAGTTTTGAAAAATAAAATAAGATCAGCGATGGTTTATCCATTACTACTTCTTGCAATGTCTTTTGTAATGGTGATGTTTTTAGTGACTTTTGCTTTGCCAAAAATTTCCGGAATGTTTCAAACAGGAAGTTTTGAACCGCCACTTTTTTCAAAAGTAGTATTTGCGGTGGGAGGATTTTTAGGCGATTACATGTTTATATTTTTTCCGTTTCTAGTTGTTTTAATCGGAGGGGGAGCATTTTTTTTCATAAAAACAGGAGCGGGAAGAAAAATTTTTTTCAGAATCGTGGATTATATTCCGGTCGTAAGCGGAGTTCTAAAAAAAATAGCCTTACAAAGATTTGCCACGACTTTGTCATCTTTAATGAGATCGGGACTTCCGATATTAGACGCGATTGAAATAACATCGGAAGCGGTTGGAAATGAAGAAATAAGAGCAAGTTTAATGAGGATTTCCAGGGAAGGAATTTCAAAAGGATTAACTATGGGAGATGCTTTTAAAAGAGAAAGAAATTTTCCAAAAGTGGTAAGCAATTTAATCGCAGTTTCGGAAAAGGCCGGTCATGTTGAAGACGTGCTTGATACTTTAGCGAATTTTTACGAGACGGAAATAGATGTTTCCATAAAAGCATTAGTGTCTTTCATCGAACCTATAATGCTTTTACTTTTGGGTTTGGTAATCGGAGGCATCGCGCTCGCGGTTATTATTCCTGTTTATCAATTAGTCGGTCAATTTTAAAAAATACATGGGGAAAAAGAAAATTTTATTTAAAAAAATGATTTTAAAAAAGAACGGGTTTACGTTACTTGAAATGGTTATTTCTGTCGGGATATTGGCTGTTTTATCAATAGTAGGAACAACGGGAGTAATGTCGGTTCGGACAAAAAAAATGTTAGATGGGGAAGCGGATACGATTCTTACAACCATAAGAGAGACGCAGGATAAGGCTTTAAAACAGGAGGAAGCAACCGCTTGGGGAATAAAATTTTTTAATCAAACTGAGGGAGATGATTATTATGTCCAATATTACGGAGCAAGTTTTGAAACCGGAACGCAAAAGTCGATTTTTTATCTTCCGAAGTCGATTCAATTTTTATATCCAACAGATGGAAATAGCGTGGAAATGTTTGTGACAAAAGCGACAGGAGTGCCGTCCGCGGAAAATTATATAGATATAGGAGCAACGGGAGTGGAAGGAAGTTACAGAATAAGACTAGATCCGAGAGGCAAGGCGGAAAAGATAAGAAACGGCTATGGGCTTTTAGCTTATTATAAATTTGATGATCCGGCTTCGGCAGTTTCAGCGTTTGATTCCAGCGGAAAATATACGAATGCGTTAATAACGGGAGCAGTTTCGGGAGCGGTCGGAAAAATACAAAGAGCTTTGACTTTTAACGGAACGAGCGCTTATGCCAGAGCGAGCGGGTTTACCGATCTTGGAATCAGTAATCAAGCTTATACATTTACGGGTTGGATAAAGTTAGGAAGCGGAGAAACAGACGGAAATATTATTCATATGTCAGGCAATGATGCCGGATCAGGATGGTGCTTGCCGCCGGTAGCGGTAGTTGGCGGAAAAATAAGAGGATACAGTTTTAATGGTGGCGGGGTGTCAGCGACCGGAACGACGACTTTGAGTTCCGGAGTTTGGTATTATTTCGCGAATACATGGGACGCAACAAATGGTTTAAAAATATATCTGAATGGACAACTTGAAAAAGCAACAGCGCAATCGACATATGTGGCGAGCGGAAATAGTAACTATATATTTTTTGGTTTTAATCCGCCGATTTCCTGCTCTGGAAATACAGGTTGGTTTTTGGGAGCAATCGATGAAGTGAGAATTTACAAAAGAGCGCTTTCCGCAAAAGAAATAAAAGATTTATATAAAGAAACGGAAGAAAGGTAGTATAATTAAAATAACAAAAGAGAAGAAAAAAGTTAACGATTAACTTTGTGAATATTAAAAGAATAAAAAAAGAGAGATGAAAAAAAATTTCACAATAAAATGGTTTAAAAATTCTTCAGGACAGGCCTTAATGGAACTTTTAGTCGGAGTGGGAATAGGAGCGATAATTCTCGGTTCGACAGTCGGCATAGCCAGAGTTTCGGTGCGTTCCAATTCGGATGTGAGAAAAATGAAAACAGCGACTTTTTTAGCAAAAGAAATAGAAGTGAATCTGGAAGTTTTTGCTGACGCAAATTGGAACGGGTTTTATGGATTATCGAAAGGCGAGAACAATCATTATTATTTAACAACGACTTCTTCGCCTTTTGTTTCGACATCCGGAGAGGAGATAATAACTCAAGACGGCGTTCCATATAAAAGATATTTTTATGTGGAAAATGTTTACAGGTCAGACTCGAATGATTCAATTGTAAGTTCCGGAGGATCGCTTGATCCGTCGACGCAAAAGACAACAATAAAAGTTACTTGGCAGGGAGAAGAGGGAGAAGTAACTTTAGTAAATTATTTAGCAAGATACAGAAACTTTTCTTTCAATCAATCGGATTGGTTTGGGGGTTATGGAATAGACGGTCCACTTTCTTTTTCCAGCAATGTTTTTTCGACTTCAACAACAGTTTCAGTCGGAACGGCCGGAGTTTTAAAATTGCAAGGATATTAAAAAAAATAATATCCACAGATTTTTTTATTTAATTTTCTGTTATAATTTCCATAAAGGGATCAATGAATTTAAAAAGTAAAAAAGGTTTTTTTTCTTTTAGCAATTTAACGTGGATAATTGTGATCAGCGCAGTTTTATTGGCTACTGTTTTTTACTATAATTCAAAAATAAAAAAAATAGAGAAAAAACAAGCGGAAGAAAATGTGAGCGCGGAAAAAGTGACGCAGGTTTCTCAAGAAAATAGCGGACAAATTTTTGACGATCGAAGCGTGAATGAAATAAACAGTAGTATATGGAAAGATGTGGGAGGTTCGCCTTTTAAAAATTATAAGGAAATAAAATATACGACGGAAGGAAAAATTATAGGACTTTATTCCGGAGAAACTAAATTTGATGAGTTATCGGGGCTTGTTTGGAGCGCGCCATCCAATTTTCCTTTAAGCAATCAATTTACAATAAACAAAGAAGGGAAAATTTCAGGCGGAGCGGCAAATGGTTTTTGCGCGGAATTGAATAAAATAGAATATGCCGGTTTTGATAATTGGAGATTACCAACACAAAAAGAATTAATGCAGGGTTATATAGACGGGGCAAGCAGTTCGCTTATAGACAGGCCCTATTATTTTTGGTCGGGGACGGAATTTTTTGGAGACGCAACAAGAGCGTGGAGGATGAATTTAAGAGCGGGAGATATGTTGAGCAGTCTTAAAAAAGAAAATTTAACAAATAGCGTCATATGCGTAGCCGAAACAAGGTAAACAAAAAAAATAGATACAGATTTTTTTATAATGCTTTAGGCGGAGTTGTTTTTGGTTTTTTGGTGATTTTAGGATCTTCGGCGGCTTTGGCTTTTACCGAGCCGACATCGGCTCCGTCCATAAACGAGCCAACAAGCGCTGAATCAGTGGGACAAATTGAAACATTTCTTGGAACGCCAAACAGCGCAACAACCGGAACCGACACAATTTTTGGATATTTGCGGTTGATTTTTACAAACATGGGAGGAGCTCCGGTGGCGCAGACTCCAAATGAAAGCGATAACGCGAAAATAATGGATTTACTTGGAACGAGCGCTACGGTTGCGGACGGAAAAACAGTTTTTAATTTTTTGAAATCAATAAATGACGGAGTGGCCGATTTTCCGAGCGTGGCTAATGTGAGAAGTATTGATACGGTATCCGGAGTATCCGGATTAATAGAAGATTGTCTTGCGACAAATGATACCGGCCAATGTTATGTAGCGACAGCAACAAAAAGCGCTCTCGATACCGACCTTGTGACTGGCAATATAAGAGCGGGGGTTAATATTTTCGGCGTAGCGGGAAATTCAAACGTAGTCAACACTTCAACCGGAACAGCCGTAGCCGGAAATATATTATCAGGCGCAGTTGCTTGGGTAGACGGAGCATCAGTAACAGGAACGATGACAAACGTAGGAGCGCAAACAATCACACCATCAACCACTAATCAGACAATA
>JAQVXM010000040.1 GCA_028709185.1 Minisyncoccota bacterium
GACCTGTTTATGAGGAATTAAAAAAATATTTAAAGGGGCCGGAAAATAAAATAATAACAGTTTTTGGAGCGGCTGGAGGAGGAAGGGATAATGGAAAAGACCAGTGCTCGGAAAAATAGCGGCAGAGTTTTGCAAGGAAATAATTTTAACAACGGAAGAGCCTTACGATGAAAAACCGGAGGATATTATAGAAGACATAAATAAAGGAATACCGGAAAAAAATAATGTTCACAAAATAACCGACAGAAAAAAAGCAATACAAAAAGCAATAGAATTAGTAAAGGAAGGAGATGTAATAGCGCTTCTTGGAAAAGGAGCGGAACCATACATCCACATAAACAAAAAAAAGATTATTTGGAACGAAAGAAGAGAGGCGGAAGAAGCAATAAAAAATATCAATAACTAAAAAAAGAAAGCCCGCAAAAGCGGGCTTTATAGATTAAAGAAAAATAAGATATTTCTTTGGATGAGAAACATCCAAAGAAATAGGAGGATTTAAACCATCTCTTGGAGGAAGATTAAAAGTTCCCCTATTTTTATTTCCGTTGATTTTTTCAATTCCTAAAATTCCAACGACAAGGATAAGAGTAAAAGCAATAAAACAGTAAAGAAAAAAAATAAGAGATATGCCTTCGATAAGGAATTTAATAATAGAAGAAGATAAAATAAAAGCCACCAACAATAAACAGAATATTTGTGAAAGATTTTTAAAAAGAAAAAATCTTTTTTTCTTTCTTTTTGTCACACAAAAGCAATAGTATTTGTGATTCATTTTTCTTTTTGCCTCCTTTTTAAAGATATATTTTAAATAATACTTTTTTTATTTTATCACATTTTTTACTTAAATCAAGGTTGTAAAACGTGAAACAATTTAAAAAAAGATCTTTATTTACGCGATTATCGGGTTTTAAATAGTGCTAGAAGAAAAAAAATTATATATAATAAAGGTATGAAACTAACTTTTTATGGAGGCGCGGAATCGGTAACCGGCGCCCAATACATGCTTGAAACAGAGGAAGAAAAAATTTTAATAGAGTGCGGAATGAAACAAGGCGAAGATTATTGCGAAAAAAATAATTTTGAACCACTACCTTACAAACCGAATGAAATTAAAGCAGTTATAATAACACACGCCCACATAGATCATATCGGAATGTTACCGAGATTATTCAGAGAAGGATTTAGAGGAGAAATTTATTCAACAGATCCGACTAAAGATTTTTCGGAGCTTTTGCTTTTAGATTCGGCGGACATTTTGAGAAAAGAAGCAGAAAAGCATGGAGAAAAACCATTCTATGAAGAAAAAGATATTAATTCTTTAATGAAAAATTGGAAGAAAATGGAATATTATCAACCATTTCAAATCGGAAAATACAAAATTGAATTTAAAAATGCCGGACATATTTTAGGGTCAGCAAGCGTAATTATTGAAGCAGAAAATAAAAAAATTGTTTTCTCCGGCGATTTGGGAAACAGCGAACCATCAATTATAAAAGAAAAAGATTATATAAAAGAAGCGGATTACGCTTTAATAGAATCGGTTTATGGATCAAGAATTCATGAAGACGCGGATAAGAGGAGAGATATGTTAGAAGATTTTGTAGAAGAAGTAATAAACGACGAAGGAACTCTTTTGATTCCAACATTTGCCATGGAAAGAACACAAGAGCTTTTATTTGAATTTGATAATTTAATAAGAAAAGGAAGAATTCCAAAAGTGCCAATATATTTAGACAGTCCCCTCGCTATCAAACTTACAACAATTTATAAAAAATACAGAAATTATTTCAGAGAAGAGATCGCTGATAAAATAAAATTAGGCGATGATATTTTTGATTTTCCAGGATTAGACGCCACCCTAACACATGAAGAATCATTAAAAATAGACCGAGACAAGGGACCAAAAATAATAATGGCCGGAAGCGGGATGTCTCAAGGAGGAAGAATTCTAAGACATGAATTAAATTATTTAAGCGATTCGAAAAGCGGGATACTTTTTGCAGGATATCAAGCAGAAGGATCACTAGGAAGACAAATTCAAGAAGGAAAAAATAAAGTTGTAATTTTTGGAAAAGAAGTGGAAGTAAAATGCAAGATTAAAAATATAGACGGATATTCAGCGCATGCGGACCAAAGAGAATTAGTCAACTGGGCAAGAGAAATGGCGCAATCCGTAAAAATTATTTTTGTGACACAAGGAGACAAAGAGGCAGCGGAAGTGTTAGCTACAAAAATAAAAGATGAATTAGCAATAGAAACGAAAGTGCCAAAACCAAAAGAAGAAGTTGTGATATAATTTAAAATAATGAAAAAAAAAGTTGTAAATGAAAAAGATTTCAGGTTTTTATATAAACCAAAAATAAAAATAGCAATTTCAGGAGCAGCAGAAACAACATGTTGCGCGACACAAGCATTTGATAAATCAGAAGAATTAGGAAAAGTGCTCGCGGAAAAAGACGTAATTACTATAACAGGAGCGACAACCGGAGCGCCGTATTGGGTAGCAAAAGCAGCTAAGATGTCGGGAGGAATAGTAGTCGGCATGTCTCCAGCCTCATCAGAAGCAGCACATTTAAAAAGCTATCGCCTGCCAGTCGATTATCATGATTTTATAGTTTATACAGGATTTGATTATGCCGGAAGAAATTTACTTTTAACAAGATCAGCGGATGCAGTTATTATAATCTGCGGAAGGATTGGAACTTTAAATGAATTTACAATTGCTTTTGAAGATGATAAACCAATCGGAGTTTTAACCGGAACAGGAGGAATAGCGGAAGAATTACAAGAAATAGTAAAAAAAGCAAACCGCGGTCCAGGAAAAGTGATTTACGACAGTGATCCAAAAAAAATAGTAGAAAAACTTATAAAAATAATCGGGGAAGAGAAAAATAAAAAAAGAGAACACGGAAGCGATGAATAGAAAATAAAATATTTAATTAAATAAACTGACGGTTCTTAAAAAAAATAAATAGAAAATGATATTTTTTAAAAAAATCATTTTGCCGGCATCACTACTTACAGCAACAATAATAGGAGCCGGTTTTTTTTCGCTTCCTTATATAACTAATAAATCCGGTTGGTTAATCACTTTATTTTATTTAATTATTTCGCCAATAATATTCTATTTTTTACACGCGATGTACGCGGATATAATTTTAAGAAGCAAAAAAAAATTTAAGTTTGCCGGATTTGCAAAAATATATCTAGGAAAAATAGCTTATTATCTAACAATTTTAACAACCATAGCCGGAGCTATATTAACGCTTTCAATTTATATAATACTAGGAGAAAGTTTTAAAAATATTATTTTTCCAATTATCCCCTCTTTCCAAAATCAAATTTCTATTTTATGGATAATCGGTTCAATTTTGATATTTATAAATTTAAAAAAAATGGCTCGACTGGAATTTTTAATAACAGCAGCGATGATTTTTATCATTTTTCTTATTTTTATTTCAGGAGCAATAAACGGCGTAGAAAAAATAAAAGAAATTTCAATGGTAAATTTAGGTTTGATTTTTTTACCATTTGGTCCATTTCTTTTTTCCTTTTCCGGAAGATCATCCATACCACCCATAGTCGATTATTGCAAAGAAAATAAAATATCCATCAAGGAATTAAAAAAAATAATTTTTTTAGGAACAACCATTCCAGCTTTAGCTTATTTTCTTTTTATATTCGGCATTATTGGAATTTCAAAAATAATAACAAACGACTCCGTAAAAAATATAGCATCTCTCCCATTTCCGATAGCAATAATAATAGGAATTTTAGGACTTCTTTCAATTTTAAGTTCTTATATAGTAATCGGATTATCGACAAAAGAAATAATGGAAAAAGATTTAAATTTTCCAAAGATAATTTCCAATACTATAATAATTTTTTTTCCGTGGATTTTGATTTTAACGGGATTAAATAATTTTATAAGAGCAATAACCATAGCCGGAGGAATATTTCTAGCTTTAGAAGGAGTTTTAATAATATTGATTTGGAAAAAAATGAATGTTCTAAAAATAAAAGATTTTTTATTTAAAAAGAAACCTAAAAAAATAACAGTGCAAACAATATTATTCATTTTATTTTTAGGAATAATATACGCGATTCTTTTTTAATAATTTCTTTCATTCTGTTATATTAAAGGTGTGATAGAAAAAATAACAAAATTTTCTTTTTACGCTTTTTTACTAATCTTTCCTTTCGGATATCGTTGGGAAATTTTTAGATTTATTTCAGGATTTCACGAATACGAAACTGTTTTTTTTTATGCAAGCGATTTGTTTCTAATTCTGTTTTTAACAGCAGGAGCGATAATTTTATTTTCAAAAAAAGAGAAAAGAAAAAAAGAGAAAAGTTTTTTATTTTTAATTTGTTTTTTAATAGCGGCCGCTTTCAGCATAATCTTCTCCCCTCTTCCCGTCTTATCGATCTGTTTTATATTGAGACTTTTTATTTTAGCCGGAACGGCATTTTTAATTTCAGAGTTAATAAAAAAAGAAATAATAAAAATAAAAGATATTTTAGGAATCATCTCTTTAGGGGCAATTTTTCAATCAGCGCTTGCCTTTCTGCAATTCAAATTTCAAAAAAGTTTAGGATTATATTTTTTAGGAGAACCAATATTAAGTCCAAATATTTCAGGGATAAGCAAAATAACAGCGGATGGCGCAAAAATTATAAGAGCTTATGGAACTTTTTTACATCCGAATATTCTTTCGGCATTTTTAATAACAGGGTTTTTAGCGCTTCTTTATTTTTATTTTAAAAAAGAAAAGTTAGAGGAAAAAATTTTAATTCTTGTTTTTTCTTATTTAATTTTACTTGGCATAGTTCTAACTTTTTCAAGGCAGGCATGGATAGCTTTTCTTATATCAATTTTTCTTCTCTCCGCAATAATTATTTTGAAAGAAAAAATAATAGGAGTTAAAAAAATAATTTTTATTCTTTTAACTTTAATTTTTGCAGTAATTCCAGCAAAAGATTTTATTTTTGAAAGAGCTCCGATTTCAACAAAAGAAGATGCGGTAACGGAAAGATTAGCTTACAACAAGATGGGGATTGATTTAATAAAAAAAAATTCATTTGGAAGCGGGCCGGGAACACAGGTTTTTTACGCATATAAAAATGGATTTTATGAAAGATTCGGAATGATAAAAAGTTATCTGTGGCAGCCAATACACAATATATATTTATTAATCGCAAGTGAAACAGGAATATTAGGAATAGCGCTATTTTTATTGTTTGTTTTTAGCTTATTTTTTCCAATAAAAAATATATTTTTGTTGGGAAAAAATTTAAATTTAGAAAAAACAATCGCAAAAATAATTTTTTTATCATTTTTAATAATAGGAATGAGTGATCATTTTTTTTGGACAATCGGACAAGGGCAAATAATGTTATGGATTTTTATTGGACTTTTAATGTAAAATTCTTATAAAATAGTAAAAAGGGCGGTTAGCTCAGTTGGTAGAGCATCTCGTTTACACCGAGAGGGTCACAGGTTCGAGTCCTGTATCGCCCACCAGTATTAAACTTTCAGGAATTTTTCCAAGCGATGCGGCCGTGCGAAGCGCATAGTGATAAAAATCTTAATTACACTATATAATTGACAAAGTGGATAATTTTATTACAATCAACAATTAGAATCAGTTCTTTAAAAAAGGTTTATTTATGAAGAAACCGTCTAACGGAGCGACTCTGAAAAATTCGAAGAAAGAAGGAAAATAACTACGATCATCAAGCAGTACGCCAACGAAGAAGTTCTTTCCAACTATACATACCCGAAGGAGTACAAAGGTCCCAAGCCGATCGCGGACCAGATCAAGGCAATCGCCAAGATATTTGATCTT
>JAQVXM010000005.1 GCA_028709185.1 Minisyncoccota bacterium
ATTTAGAGATTTCAGCTACGGAGTTTGAAACAGTTCAGAAAAAAGCCAATCAGGAAACATTGGTTAATCATCCTAATTTTAAGAATTTAAAACAACAGGTTTTGCCGATGACGGTCGGAGCGCTTGGCAGAGTAAATCCGTTTCAGCCGTTTTAAGAGTTAGCGAGAGGCAGAGAATTGAGGGTTAAAAAAATTAATTCTGCAAACGAAAGAAGAAGCAATCATGGAAAACAGCGTATTTTTGGGAAAATTAGTTGAAAAAGGGATTATTAATTCTGCGGTTTACGAAAAGCTTTTCAAGGAGCTTAATTTTAGCAATAAACCAGCGGATGAGATTATTTATGAAAGAAGGTTGGCTGATAGTTATAAAATGGCGGAACTTAAGGGGGAGCTTTTGGGAGTTCCTTTTAGAAAAGTATCCGCGCAAGAAATAGGGGAAGATATAATGAGTTTTATTCCAGAAGAAACAGTTTCTAATTATAAAGTGATTCCGATTTCAAAGAGCGGAGATATGCTTACAGTTGGAATGGTTTATCCGGATGATCCAAGAGCGCAAGACGCTTTGCGTTTCGTGGCAAAAAAATTTTCAACGAGTCTAGGGGTTTATGTGATTTCATTAAAAGACTTTGATGAAATTTCTAAAAAATATTCTCCATATAAGAGCGAAGTCGAGGCGGCGGTAAAATTAGTAGGGCAAAAATATGGAACTGAAGCGAGGTCGTCTTCTCAGAGAGTGGTAAGACTTGATGAGGGAGCGGCTGTTTCAGAAGAAGCGCCGATAATAAAGATTGTTTCTTCAACTTTACAAGAAGCGGTCGATTTAAAGGCTTCGGATATTCACATAGAACCACAACGGACACGACTTAGAATAAGATTTCGAATTGACGGAGATTTGCAAGAGGTGGCGTCTTTTCCTTCAACTCTTCAGCAACCAATAGTGGCGAGAGTAAAAGTTTTATCAGAATTGAAACTTGACGAAAATAGAATTCCTCAAGACGGAAGATTTAGAACGGTTGTTTCCGGCAGAGATATAGATTTTCGCGTAGCGACTTTTCCGACACCAGCGGGAGAGAAGGTAGTTTTAAGAATTTTAGATCCGACTATAGGATTAAAAGGATTAGAACAATTAGGATTGAGCGAACATAATAGAAAGATAATAAATATTGGAATAGAAAAGCCGTTTGGAATGGTTATCGTATCAGGTCCGACCGGAAGCGGAAAAACGACGACGCTTTACAGTATTTTGCAAATTTTAAATAAAGACAGCGCGAATATTGTGAGCTTGGAAGATCCGGTGGAATATTATATTGAAGGATTAAACCAGTCTCAAGTCAGACCGGAAATCGGTTATACTTTTTCAGCCGGACTTAGACAAATTTTAAGGCAAGATCCGGATGTAATAATGGTAGGCGAAATAAGAGATAGCGAAACAGCGGAACTTGCCGTGCATGCCGCTTTAACCGGACATGTAGTGCTTTCGACAATTCATACCAATAATGCAGTTTCGGTGATTCCGAGATTGCTTGATATGAAGGTGCAAAAGTTTTTGTTGCCTTCGGCAATGAATTTAATGGCTTCGCAAAGATTGGTTGGCAGACTTTGTCCGGATTGTAAAAAAGCCGTAAAAGTGTCAGCAGAAATTGGAAAAGAAATAGAAAAAGTTATAGCAAATTTACCTAAAGAAGAAAGAGAAAAAATAAAGACGCCGTATCAGGTTTATAAAGCCGAAGGATGTTCAAAATGCAAGAATAAAGGAACGGTCGGACGAGTGGCTCTTTTTGAAATTTTTGAAATGACCAAAGAATTGGCAGAAATACTTTCTTTACCGAATTATTCAGGAACGGAAATTTTAAAAGAAGCAAACAGGCAAGGAATGTTAACTTTAAGACAAGACGGGGTTTTAAAAGCTTTAGACGGAGAGGTGATGATCGAGGAAGTTTTAAGAGAAACAGCGGAGTGATAAAAAAGAAAAATTTAGTTTTAATAAATTTTTTCAGGTAAATGTGTTATGATTAAAAAAATATGGATTATAAAATAAAATTAAACGAACTTTTATTAACTTGCGCGAGACAAGGAGCTTCTGATTTACATATTGCAGTCGGAAGAAAGCCAATTTTGCGGGTAGATGGATTTTTGCTTCCTTTAGAAAAAGAAGAGGTAATAACACCGGAAGTTGCGGAAGGATTGGTGCTGGCGATGCTTTCCGAAAAACAAAAAGAAACTTTTTTAAAAGACAGACAAATCGATCTTTCTCTTCCTTTTGAAGATAAGGCAAGATTTAGAGTAAATGTTTATTTTCAACGCGGATATATGTCAGCAGCTTTAAGGCTTATTCCGGCACAAGCGAAAACTGTTGAAGATTTGGGACTGCCGTCAATATTTCATGATTTCGCGAAAGCAAGACAAGGGTTTATTTTAGTGGTGGGTCCGGCGGGACAAGGAAAATCGACAACACTGGCGGCGCTTTTAGATGAAATAAATCATACAAGAACGGAGCATATAGTTTCAGTGGAAGATCCAGTGGAATATTTATTTGTTCAAGATAAAAGCATTGTTTCTCAGAGAGAGATAGGAACTGACGCGGCAAGTTTTCATGACGGACTGCGATCGGTTTTAAGACAAGATCCAGACGTTATAATGATAGGAGAAATGAGAGACAGAGAGTCAATCGGAATGGCGATGACGGCGGCGGAAACCGGACATTTGGTTTTTTCAACTTTACACACTAATTCAGCTTCGCAGACAGTTGATAGAATAATAGATTCTTTTCCAGCAGATCAGCAATCGCAAGTGACGAGTCAGTTGGCATCGACATTACTTGCTATAGTTTCTCAGAGATTAATTCCGAGAGTGGATGGAGGAAGAGTGCCGGCGACGGAAATTATGATAGTTAATCCGGCGATCAGAAATTTAATAAGAGAAAAGAAGATTTTTCAGATTGATTTAGTAATTGAAACAAGCGTGCAGGAAGGGATGATGACTTTAAACAGAGCGTTAGCCGATTTAGTGATGAAAAAAGAAATTTCTCTGGAAAATGCAGAAGCTCATTCTCTAAATCCATCAGAGCTTAGAATACTTCTTGAAAGAACTTAAAAAATGCGGGTTTAACTCCGATAATGAATTGTTAATATTAAATAAAAAAGATAATTTTTTAATCGAAAATAACTGGTTAAAAAAATAAAAATGAAATTCAAGTATAGCGCAAGAAATCAACAAGGAGAATTGCAAGTAGGAGCAGTGGAAGCAGCCAGCAGAGAAGCGGCTATTTCTATTTTAAACGGACATGAACTTTTTGTTTTAAGCGTGGAATCAGCAGAAAAGAAAACTTTTGCCGATGCGCTAGCCAATTTTTTTAATAAAGTAAAATCGAGAGATTTAGTTATTTTTTCGAGGCAACTTTCAACGCTTCTCGAGGCAAAAATTCCAATCGGAGACAGTTTAAAAAACTTATACAGACAGACAGATAATAAATTGTTAAAAGAGGTTATTTTTGATTTGTCGGCCGATATAAGTTCCGGTGTTCCTTTTTCTCAAGCTCTCTCAAGACACGAAAATGTTTTTTCTGATTTTTTTGTGAATATGATAAGAGCGGCGGAAGTGACAGGGAGGGTAGATGAGGCAATGGGATTTATGGCTGATTATTTAGAAAAAGAAGAAACACTTACCGGAAAAGTAAGAAGCGCTTTGATTTATCCGGCATTTGTTATAGGTCTTTTTGTGGTGGTGGTGATGGTGATGGTGGTTTATGTTTTTCCGCAGTTAAAACCGATATTTACAGAAACGGGAGTATCAATGCCTATTTATACAAGAATTATTCTTGGAGCAGGAGATTTTATTTTGTCATGGTGGTGGGCGATGATTGCTCTAATCGTGATGGTGGGAGTGGTGCTTCTTGATTATTTCAGAACAGACGAAGGAAGATCACTTTTAAATGATTTAGAATTAAGAATACCGGTTATTGGAGACTTGTTTACGAAGATTTATATTACAAGATTTTCTCAGTCGGCAGCTGTTTTAATAAAAGGAGGAGTTTCGGTAGTGCAAGCAGTCAGAATAACAGGCAGAACGATCGGAAATTTTATTTATGAAGATGAATTAGAAGAAATAGCGGAAAAAATAAAAGAGGGAGAACTAATGTCGAGAGCTTTAGAGGAAGCGGAACATTTTCCACTTTTAGTTTCTAATTTAGTGGCAATAGGAGAAACAACAGGAAGAGTGGATCAGCTTTTAGAAAAAGTAGCGGACTTTTACACAAGACAGATAGACGAAAAGGTTTCTAATCTGGTAGAATTAATACAACCGGCATTGATGGTTTTTATAGCGGTTTTCGTCGGATTCTTGTTTGCTTCCATACTTTTACCGATTTATAATTTAGCGCAAGCGTTCTAAATATAAATAAGTTTATTTTTAAGATTAAAATTTAAAAAAATGAAAAATTCAAAGAGCTTGCTTCATAAATTATTTTTAAAAAGAGAAGGTTTTACGTTAATTGAAATGTTGGTCGTGATCGGTATTATAGGAATTTTAGCGTCTTTAATTTTAGTTGGATTAGGAGGAGCAAGGAGAGCGGGGGCAGACGCGAAAAAAGTTGCCAATTTAAATCAAATTAGAAATTCTTTAGAACTTTATTATTTGAAAAACGGATCTTATCCGGCTGATCCAGCGGGTAATTTAGTAACCGGCATTGTAGGTTTAGATAAAGGAAAATTAACTATAGACGCAACTTATTTTTATAAGAAAGACGGAACGGGTTATTTAATAGGAACAACTTTAGCGGAGGGGAGTTCGGAAGGTTACAATGTTGGAACAATAGGAGCTAATGACTGTGCTAGTCAAACGTTTTATTGTTTAGCTTCGGAATAGTTAATTAAAACATGGAAGGAATTTATATTTTTTTATTTTTGCTCGGGCTTATAGCGGGGAGTTTTTTGAATGTAGTTTCTCTTCGATATAAACCCGAATTTTATTTGTTTCAAAATACGGGAGGGAGATCAAAATGTCCGCATTGCGGAAAAAAAATAGACTGGTTAGAACTTTTTCCGGTTTTAAGTTTCGTCTTTCTTCTTGGAAAATGCAGGAAGTGCGGAAAAAGAATAAGTTGGCAGTATCCACTAGTAGAAATTTTAACCGGAATAGTTACAGCCGGAGTTCCGTTTGTTCTTAATAAAATGTATTTTGCAAAGCAATTATTTTTAATTGGAGAACCAATTGGTTGGTTTTTAGCCTTATCTGTTTTTTTTATTTTGTCTTTTTATTTTTTAATTTTAGCGGCAATAATAGATTATCGTTTTAAGATAGTGCCAAATGAAATTAATCTAGCTTTGACTTTGTTAGGATTAGCGGTTGTGTTTGTATTAAATTATTTTGGAAAATTTGGCTTGGTGGAAGGTTCATTTTTAGGAGGATATTCTTCCATGTTCGGATTAAGAGAGTGGGGGGTGTTAATAAATCATCTTATCGCTATGGGTTTGTCTTTTTTTCTTTTTTTTATTATTTTCTTTTTTACTCAAGGCAAGGGAATGGGAATGGGTGATGTAAAATTAGCCGGAGCTTTAGGAATTTTATTTGGATGGCCGGATACACTTCTTTTAATTATTTTGGCTTTTATTATTGGCGCGGCAGTAGGAATAAAAATGATAGTGAAAAAAGAAGCAAAAAAAGGAACAATGATTCCTTTCAGCCCTTTTTTGGTTGTTTCATCTTTTCTGGTTTTCTTTTTTGGAGAAACAATATTATCTAATTATTTCAGTCTTTTTGGTCTTTTTTGATAAAATTTTTTTTAAACTATATTTTTTAAAGGCTTTTTTTGATTGATTTGTAGAGGTATAATGAAAGAGTGAAAAGAGAAAAATATCTTTGTAAAACAACGAGTAAATTTAAATACTTTCGTAATTTGTTTCATAAATTTTCGTCTTTAAATCGGAATGGTTTTACGGTGGTTGAAATGCTTGTAGTGCTTGGAGTAACTGCGGTTTTGGCTTCGATATTCGTTTCACAGTCGGGACTTTTAAGAGATCAGGTAGTTCTTTTTAGAGAAGAGGCTCAAATTATACAGAGTTTATTTAAGGCAAAAACTTTCAGTATTCAAGTTTTAGAAGAAGAAGAGGGAGGAGGAAAATCAGGATGCGGTTACGGGGTTTATTTTGAAAATACAGGAGAAGAATTAAACGGTAAATATGCTATTTATTACAGAAAGAGAAATATAGACGGAACCTGTCCTTTAGGAGGAGAAATAAGATATGACGGGACGACTAATATAATTGATAAAGGAATTTTTAATCTTGACTCGAAAGTTTTTATAAGAGGAGATAGTGCGGTTAATTTTGTTTTTATTCCTCCTTATCCGGAAATTTTTATTGATGGGGAATCGAATAAAGACGGAAAAGTATTTTTATGCTTAAAAATTAAAACTGATTTTTGTCGAATGATAGAAGTAAATAAAGTGGGACAAATAACGAGTAAAAAATAAGACGCAATAATAAGTTTTAATGGATAAGAAAGAAAAAAAAAATAAAAGGGAAGGGCAAGCATTGATAGAAGCAATTGCGTCTATTGGAATTGTTGTTGTGGGAATTTTTGGAACGCTTGCTTTTTTGTCCACTTCGATAGGATTAAACAGAATAGTTACCGGAGAGTATGCCGGAACATATCTTGCGGCGGCTTACATTGAAGGATATAAGAATTGTTTAGATACAGAAGGTTGGGGTAAACGGGTAGATTGTCTAGATTTAACCTTATCAAAAATCGGAGAGAAGGTTTCTTTAAATAAGACTGATTTTGCGATTTCTTACGATGATAGTTCTTGCGAGAGCAGTACGATTTCCGAATCAAGGGTTGATGTTTGCGCGACAGTGAAGTGGCAGGAAAAAGGCGACAATTTTTTTGTAAACACAGAGGATCATTTTTATAATTGGAGATAATGAAACAAGTTAAAGATTTAGAATTAAAGATTGAAAAAGTAAAGGATTCGCTTTGCGGATTTTTATCTTTTAACAAAAAATCGACTCGAAGATTTGGTCGTTGCGGTTTTACAGTAGCAGAGCTTTTAATAGCGGTCGGACTTTTTACGACGATTATAACTATTGCCATAGGGGCTTATATAAAAATGTTGCAACAACAAGGATTAATGACGGGACTTATGGCGGCCAATGATAATGTCAGTTTGGTGTTAGAACAGATAATGAGAGAGATCAGGACGGGAAAGGATTTTAATCCGGATTCGGGAAATAAATTGGAAAGTTTAAGTTTTATAAACGACAGAGGGTGTGAAGTAACATATTCCTTTTTTTCGAATAGTATAAAAAGAAGTCAGGTTGATAATATAATTTGCGAAGCAAGCGAAGGAATTTTAACTTCAGAAAACGTGAAGATAGGAGAATTCAGTTTTAATATAAATAAAAAATCAGGAAACGGAGTTTTAGCAGGAACAGACTTTGAAGAAATAGAAATAGTCATAAAAGTTTCCAACGAAGAAGCGGCGGGAGTAGAAAAAGAAAATGAAATAAGAACAAGAGTGAGCGCGAGAAAATATTTTGGCAATTAATTAGTTAATTACGAATGACAAATTCTAACGATAAAATAATTTTTAAAAAAGAAGCTAAGGAAATAGGCGAGCTTATTTATAGTAAAAAAAGAGACGGGCAGGTGATGTTTTTGACAGTTGTAGTCCTTGGAGTGATTATAGCAAGCGTGACGGTGGTGGCGGGTCTTTTAATGAGTTATCAAATCAAGAGATCGGCTGATGTTTCACATTCTGCGCGAGCGGTGTTTGCGGCAGACGCAGGAGTGGAATGCATGCTTTTTGGAATGTTTTATGAAGGAAAAAATGGAACAGAAGCAAAAGCTTTTTGCGATGAAGAAGGTTTGGATTTTGAATTTAAAAACAAAGCTTCTTTTTCAATAGAAATAAGCGAAGAGGAATCTCTTTCCGGAATAGGTTCCGGCATTCCGAGATATTTTAATTCTACAGGAAAATATGGAAGCGCTGTTCGGACGATAAGAATAAACTTGTAAGAAATGGATAAAAAAGAGATAAAAAAAAGGATAGACAGATTAAAAAAACTCATTGAAAAACATAGAGATTTATATCATACCTATGACCGTTCAGAGATTTCAGACGCAGCTTTCGATACTTTAAAAAATGAATTAGAAGAATTAGAAAATAAATATCCGGATTTAATAACGCCTGATTCGCCAACGCAAAAAGTGGGTGGAAGGCCTCTTAAAAAATTTGGCAAAATAGTTCATAAAAATCCGATGTTGTCTTTAAATGACGCTTTTTCAGAGGAAGAGATGAAAAAGTGGGAAGAGAAAATGGAAAATTATTTAAAAGATAAAGTGAAGGGAGGTTTTTATGCCGAGTTAAAAATGGACGGGCTAGCAGTGGAACTTATTTATAAAAATGGAATTTTGGAAAAGGGAGTGACGAGAGGAGACGGAAAAATAGGTGAAGATATAACAGATAATTTAAAGACTATAAAAGATATTCCGCTTAAGATAGAAAAAGACAGAAAAATAAATAAAGAAGAGCTTCTAGTAAGAGGAGAGGTTTATATGACCAAAGCGGAATTTGAGAGAGTAAATAAAGAACAAGAAAAAAATGGATGGAAGACGTATGCTAATCCGAGAAACGTGGCTGCGGGAAGTTTGAGACAGCTTGATCCGAAAATAACAGCTTCAAGAAAACTTTCTTTTTACGCTTATGGATTTGGAGAGGATATCGGTCTTGAAAATCATAAAGAAGAACATGAATTTTTAAGAAAAATCGGTTTTCCGGTAGAAGAAAACGATGAAGAAGTGAAGGATTTATCAGAGGCGATAAAATTTAGAAATAAATGGGAGAAAAAAAGAGAAAAACTTTCTTATGAAGTGGATGGAGTAGTTATAAGAGTAAACAGAAACGATATTTTTGAAAGATTGGGATTTGTGGGAAAAGCGCCGCGGGGAGGGATAGCTTATAAATTTTCACCAAAGGAAGCGACGACAAAGGTGAAAAATATAAGAGTCCAGATAGGGAGGACCGGAATATTAACGCCAGTGGCTGATTTAAAACCAGTGGAAGTGGCGGGGGTTATAATAACACACGCAACTCTTCATAATTTTGACGAAATAAAAAGATTGGGCGTGAAAATTGGGGATACGGTGGTGGTATCAAGAGCAGGAGATGTAATTCCAAAAATAACGAATGTTTTAAAAGAACTTAGAGAAGGAAAAGAAAAAGAATTTAAGATGCCGAATGTTTGTCCGGTTGACGGATCAAAAGTAGAAAAAGACGGAGTTTATTTTAAGTGTTCTAATAAAAAATGCGGAGCAAGACATAGAGAAGAGTTACAGCATTTTGTGGCGCGGGGGGCTTTTGATTTGCGCGGACTTGGGCCGAAAATAATAGACAGGTTTTTAGATGAAGGAATGATAGCGGATGCGGCTGATATATTTTTATTAAAACAGGGAGATATAGAAATCTTGGAAGGATTCGGAAAAAAATCAGCAGACAATATAATTTCAGAAATAGCGGAAAAAAAAGAAATAACTTTGCCTAGATTTCTGTATGCTTTATCTATTCCACAAGTAGGAGAAGAAACAGCGCATGTAATCGCAGAACAATTAGCGCGCAAGTTAAAAATTGAAAGGGAGAAATTGAAAGTGAACGATATTTTGCGGGAAATGCAGAAATTTTCTTTAGAAGAATTGCAAGAAATAAAAGACGTGGGGCCGAAAGTGGCGAAAGATGTTTATGACTGGTTTCAAGAAAAAAATAACGAGGAATTGCTAAAAAAATTGGAGAAAAATGGGGTGGAAATAAAAGCGGAGAAAAAGGAAATAAATTTGAAGTTGGAAGGAAAAATTTTTGTCTTGACGGGAGGATTGGAAAAAATGTCGCGGGAGGAAGCAAAAGAAAAAATAAGAAAATTAGGAGGAGATGTATCGGAATCGGTTAGTAAAAAAACTGATTATGTTGTTATAGGAAAAGAGGCGGGAAGCAAAAAGGAGAAAGCGAAAGAATTGGGAGTGAAAATGATAAGAGAAGAAGAATTTTTGGAAATGTTAAAGTAAGGTTTTTTATCCTTCCAATTATATTTTTCAGCACCGGCGGTTCTTTTCTTCCGGCGAGAAAAGACCGCCTGGCTCCCGCTCTTATTTTCTGCTCTGAGCGGAACCAAGCAAATAAGAGCTCTGAGATCTGCTGAAAAATATAATTGGAAATATTAATTGTTATGATTCTTTTTTGAGAGGGTATAGTGATAATAAGGAGGTTACTTAACGGTAACTTTTGTTATTTTAAGGTTTTTACGGTAATTTTTATTTTTGCTTAAAATAAAGTAAAAGGTTATATTTTAAATTATGATGAATATTAGAGAGCGGGTAGAAAAATTATTTAAAGATGCTATTGTAGCAGCCGGCTTTGAAAAAGTTGCATTAAAAGATTCTTCATCAAAAGATTCGGGAGATATAGTTGTGGAAGTTACGTATCCGGTTAATATCGAACTGGCTGATTTATCTTTTTCAACATCAATGAAAATAGCCAATGTTTATAAGGAAAATTCCATAGAAATAGCAAAAAAAATTTTAAGTAAAATAAAAGAAGACGAATATATAGAGAAGATAGAGATTGCAGGGATGGGTTTTATTAATATTTTTTTGTCGGAAAAATTTTTTAAAGAAAATCTGAGAGAAATTTTAGAAAATAACGATTATGGAAAGAATAAAGATTTAGACAAAGAAAAAATGATAGTGGAGTATACGGATTTAAATCCGTTTAAGAAATTTCATATCGGTCATTTAATGAGTAATGCCGTAGGAGAAGCGATGGCGAGAATTTTTGAATATAACGGAGCTGAAGTGAAAAGAGCGGATTATCAGGGGGATACGGGATTGCATGTGGCGAAAGCGGTGTGGGCGGTTTTGAAAGGAAAAGGAAGAGCGGAAGACGGAACAGGATATGCAGCAGGAGCGAAAGCATACGAAGAAGATGAAGAGGCAAAAAAAGAAATAAATGATGTAAATAAAAAAATTTACAGCAAGGAGGATGAAAGAATAAATGAGATTTATAAGAAAGGAAGAGAGGATAGTTTAGAAATGTTTGAAAAAATATATAAGAAACTTGGAACAAAGTTTGATTTTTATTTTTTTGAGAGTGAAACATGGATGATTGGAAAAGAAATTGTAGAAGAAAATAAGCAAAAGGTTTTTGAAGAAAGCGAGGGGGCGATTGTTTTTAGAGGAGAAAAGAGAAATAAAGCGCTTCATACCAGAGTTTTTATAAACAAAGAAGGACTTCCGACTTATGAAGCCAAGGAGTTGGGATTGGCAAAATTAAAAAGTGAAAAATATTCTTTTTCCAAATCAGTAGTGGTAACAGGAAATGAAGTGGATGCTTATTTTAAAGTAGTGCTTGAGGCGATGAAAGAAATTATGCCCGAGTTAGCAGAAAAAATTGTTCATATTTCGCATGGAATGCTACGACTACCAACCGGAAAAATGTCTTCAAGAACAGGAGAGGCAATCGCAGCGGAAGATTTAATAGAAAAAGTAAAAGAAGAAATTTATTTGAAAGTGGCCGAGAAAGACGGATTTAATTTGGATAACTGGAAAAAAATTGGAGATAAGGTGGCGGTTGGAGCGATAAAATATTCCATTTTAAAACAATCACCAGGAAGAGATATTATTTTTGATTTTGAAAAATCAATTTCTTTTGAGGGAGATTCCGGACCGTATCTTATGTATACTTACGCAAGAATAAAATCTCTTTTAGAGCAAGCAGAAAAGGGAGGGATAAAAGGAGAAATTTCTGA
The DNA here is from genome assembly GCA_028709185.1 of Minisyncoccota bacterium. GTDB lineage: Bacteria > Patescibacteriota > Minisyncoccia > UBA6257 > XYB1-36-10 > JAQVXM01. The sequence goes on from JAQVXM010000005.1 coordinate 11,792, forward strand.
GGATTTTGAAATGAATCAAATAATAAGAGTTTTGAGCAGATTTTCAGAAGTAATAAAAGAAGCAAAGGAAAATTTAACTCCAAATTATATTGCAACTTATTTGTATGAACTGGCGAGCGCTTTTAACGCTTTTTATGCTGGAAATAAAATAGCTAATTCAAAGGGGCGAGTGGCATTGGCGGAGTCGGTAGGCAGAGTTTTAAAAAATGGACTTTATGTCTTAGGGATTGAAGTGGTGGAAAAAATGTAAGAAAAAAAGAAGAAATTTGTTTTTAGTGAGAAATTCGTTATGATAAAGAAGAATTTATGAGTATAAACAGAGAAGAAATAAGGCATTTGGCGGAGCTTTCAAAATTAGAGCTTTCGGATGAGGAAACGGAAAAATTTCAAAAAGACGCGGAAGAAATCGTAGTTTTTTTTGATAAATTAAAAGAGGCGCCGGAAGGAGAATTTAAAGAAAGTTTAGAAAAAAACGCAAGTGAAAGTTTAAGAGACGAGGAAAGGGAAAGCATCGGAACGGGAAAGGAAAAGGATCAATTTTTAGAAAAAGAAAAAGAATATTTAAAAATTCCGAATATTTTTGAAAAATAAATGTTAGATAGAGAAGTAACAATAAAAGAATTTCATAAAAGATTGATAAATAAAGATTTTAGCGCGCGCGAAGCGACGGATTTTTTTCTTGAAAAAATAAGAGAAAAAGACGTTGAAATAAAAGCATTTTTGGAAGTTTGGGAAAAGGAAGCAAGGGAAGAGGCTGAAGAGGCTGATTTAAAAATAAAAAAAGGAGAAAAAATTGGATATTTGACAGGAGTTCCGATAGCTATAAAAGACATAATTTTGAAAAAAGGAAAGGAATTTACAGCCGGTTCAAAAATCTTGAAGGGTTACAGAGCCGAATATGATTCAACTGTTGTTTCAAAATTAGAAAAAGAAGGAGCGGTTTTTTTGGGAAGAACTAATATGGATGAATTTGCTTTTGGGTCGACAACAGAGCAGTCGGCGTGGCAGGTGACAAAAAACCCGATTGATCTTGAAAGAGTACCCGGAGGAACTTCAGGAGGATCGGCAGCAGCGGTGTCGGGAGGAATGGCGATGGCGGCTTTAGGAACAGACACAGGCGGATCGGTGCGCCAGCCGGCAAGTTTTTGCGGGACGGTCGGACTTAGACCGACTTATGGAGCGGTTTCTAGATTTGGCGTGGTGGCGGCAGCGTCTAGTTTTGATCAAGTTGGTCCGATAACAAAAACTGTGGAAGATGCGGCAATTTTATTTAAAGCAATAGCAGGAAAAGATAAACTTGACTCGACAACAGTTTTTCAAGATTTTTCGGAAGAAATAATAAATCCTGATTTTAAAAAAATAGAGAAATTAACGATTGGAATTCCTAAAGAACTTTTTGATGAGGAAAAAGGGATTTTTATGGGATTGGACAAGAGAACGGCTATGGAGATGAAAAAGGCAATAGAAAAACTTGAGAGTTTGGGAATAAAGATTAAAAAGATAAGTTTACCGAATAGCGAATATGCTCTTTCTTGTTATTATATTTCTATTTTTGCTGAAGAAAGTTCCAATTTAGCCAGATTTGATGGATTGCGTTACGGAGCAGAAAAAATAAGAGAAAAAAATTTCAGAAAAGAAACGTTAAAAGAAATATATTTAAATAATAAAAGTGAGGGATTTGGAGATGAAGTGAAGAGAAGAATAATCTTAGGAACGTTTGTTTTGTCGTCGGGGTTTTATGATGCTTATTATGGAAAAGCACAGAGAGTCAGAAAAATGATAAAAGATGATTTTGAAAAAGCATTTTATGAAGTTGATGTAATTCTTATGCCGACGGCGCCGACTGAGGCTTTTAAAATAGGAGAAAAGATAAATGATCCATTACAGATGTATTATGGAGATATATTTACGGTAGCAGCGCCTTTAGCGGGATTACCGGCAATTTCTATTCCAACAGAGGGATTAAAGATAAAAAAAACCGGATTACCGGTTGGATTTCAGTTAATTGGAAAAAAATTTAAAGAAGAAGATATTTTAGGAATAGGTCAATTTTATGAAAATATATGAGTTTTATTTCTTTTTTGTTTAAAGACGGATTTGAAACGCCTAATTTTTTAGAAAAAGGAGAAGCTTTGGTTAAGAATCAGATTTTTTTCTTGGAAGAATATTTTTCTCTAATTAAAATAGTATCAGCGGTTTTTTCATTATTTTGTTTTTCAGTAATAGTTTACATAATTATTAAATTAAATTTATTTAGAAAAGTAGCGGAAAATTTAAAAGAGACATATTCATTTTCGGATGTGAGTGAAAAAAGAGTATTAAAGGCTTGGATGCAGATTGAAAGAAGGATAAAAACGCAAAAAGAGGCCGAATTAAAAATGGCAATAATAGAGTGCGATCGGATTTTAGATGAAGTTTTAAAGGCGGCTGGATATAAAGGAGAAACAATGGCGAATAGATTGGAACAAATATCTTCAGCTCAACTTGCTAATATAGAAAAAATTTGGAAAGCGCATAAAATAAGAAACAGGATTGTTCATGAAGAGAACTTTTCTTTAAGTTTGGAAGATGTAGAAGGAATTGTGAGGGAGTATAAAAAAGCTTTTCAGGAATTTGGACTTTTGAGACAATAAAATAAGTTTTGGTGGCTGAGGTGGGATTCGGACCCACGACCTAGCGCTTATGAAACGCTCGCTCTAACCGACTGAGCTACTCAGCCTAGTTTTTTACTGAATTTATGCGCGGGCGACCGGGCTTGAACCGGCGACCTTCTGCGTGACAGGCAGACGCTCTAACCAAACTGAGCTACGCCCGCATACAAAAAAATGTTATCCGAACTTGAGAGAAAAATCAACAAGGTGATTTGACCAATATTTTTTAGAATGTATAATGGGAGGTAAAGATTTGATAACGCGGGGTAGAGCAGTGGTAGCTCGCAAGGCTCATAACCTTGAGGTCGTTGGTTCAAATCCAACCCCCGCAACAAAAATAAAGAAGAACCTTCAGAAAATGAAGGCTTTTTTTTGTTTTAAAATGATTATATAATAAACGAAAATGTCGGATTATAAAAAAATAAAAGAAGAAGCGATTCAGGCTTTAAGGGAAGCGAAAAGCGTCGAAAGAGCCGAAGAGTTAAGGGTTGTTTATTTAGGCAGAAAAGGAGTAATAACGACAGCCTTAAGAGCTCTTGCGGAGAAAAGCATAGAAGAAAAGAGAAGCGATGGTCCTGAGTTAAATGCTTTCCGAAAAGAACTGGAAGACAGAATTAAAGAAAGAAAAAAAGAACTTTCTTTTAAAGGCGTAGCAAATTTTGATCTGACGATGCCGGGGAAAAAATTAAAAAGAGGATCTCTACACCCGCTTTCAATAGTGGAGAAAGAAATAGTGGCAATTTTCAAATCTATGAATTTTTCAGTAGCGGAAGGTCCGGAGGCGGAAAGCGAATATTATAATTTTGATGCTTTAAATATTCCAGAGAATCATCCGGCTAGGGAAATGTGGGATACTTTCTGGTTGGAGAGCAGTCAAAAAATTTCAGATAATAATTTTAAATCTTCGAATAAAAAAGTTGAAAAATTTCTAATGCGAACGCATACCAGTCCGGTGCAAATAAGGTTCATGAAAGAAAATAAGCCTCCTTTTCAAATCGTGGTGCCGGGAAGAGTTTTTCGATACGAGGCAACAGACATGAGTCATGAAATAAATTTTCACCAGATAGAGGGACTTTCTATAGGGAGATCAATAAATCTTGCTAATTTAAAATTTATAATTGAGGAATTTTTTAACAGGTTTTTTGGAAAAAAATTAGAGTTCAGATTCAGACCGAGTTATTTTCCTTTTGTCGAGCCAGGAGTGGAAGTTGATATAAAAATGCCAGGGGGAGAAAAATGGTTGGAAGTGATGGGAGCAGGGATGGTGCATAAGAATGTTTTAAAGGCGGTAAAAATAGATGAAAGGGAGTGGCAGGGATTTGCTTTTGGTATGGGCGTAGAAAGACTAGCTATGTTAAAATATAAAATTCCTGATATAAGAATGTTTTATGCCGGAGATTTAAGATTTATAAGACAATTTTAATTATAAAAAAAGAGATATGAAAAATTTTGAAAGAGTCCAAATTGATAAGAAAGAAAAAAAGGAAGAAGAAAAAATAGATATTGAAGAAATAAGAGATGAGATAAGAGAACTTGTTTCTAGAGCGAAGAGAGAGTTTGAAGACGCGGCAGAGAGCGGAGAAGAGGAAAAGCTGAAAGGAGAAGTGAGGCATTTGGTTGAAATTGATCCAGATTCTGTTTCTGAAGAAGAACTTTTACTTTTTAAAGAAGTAAAAGAGAATAATGAAATTGATGATGCAAAGTATAAAGAATTCGGAGATCGTTTAAATGATATTGTTTTGAAATCGGCTCCAGAAAGCGAAGAAAAAATAACAAGCAATGCTAGGGAGTTTTTTAAAAAAGAAACATCTTCAAGTTTGAGATCGGCAATAAGTTCTTTGTTAATGAAAAAGTACGCGGAATTTTTACGGTTTAAAAAAGAAGCAGCTTAATTATAAAAATGAAGTTTTCTTATAAATTATTAAAAAGAATAAATTCGAGAATTCCTGAAAAAAAGAAGGTGTTGGAATTGTTAACCAATTACTCTTTCGAAGCGGAAGATTTAAAAGGGGAGGTAATCGATATATCGATCCTGCCGAACAGATATTCGGATGCGAGTTCGCATTATGGAATAGCGCAGGAAATAATGGCGGCGCTTCAGAAAAAGAGCGAATTGCCTGATTTTGGTTCTAAATTCGGAAAAAAAGGAAAAGAATTAGAGATTAAAGTTTTAGAAAAAGGTCTCTGTAAAAGATATATCGGCGCAGTGATAGAAATAGAAAAAAATACGGAATCTCCTTTATGGATGAGGGAGATTTTGGAAGATGTTGGAATGAGACCGATAAATTTAGTGGTGGATATAATGAATTACGTAATGCTTTTAACAGGACAGCCTATGCATGCTTTTGATTTTGATAAAATAGCTGATTTAAGAGAAATATCTGTCGGTTCCAAAAGAATAAAAAAAGAAAAAATCATAGTGAGATTAGCAAAAGACGGAGAGGAGATAGAAACTTTGGATAATAGAAGAATAAAGCTTGATAAAGGAACTCTTATTATTGCTGACGAAAAGAAGCCGTTAGCTATAGCTGGAATTAAAGGGGGAAAGAGGGCGGAAGTCGATGAAAAAACAAAAAAAATAATTGTGGAAGCAGCCAGTTTTTCGCAAGTGAATATTTTTAAAACTTCAAAAAGGGTGGGAATTTCGACAGATGCCAGCTTGCGGTTTTCGCATAATTTGAGTTCGGAATTAGCAAAGTTTGGAATGAATGAAGCGTTGAAACTTTTTAAGGAATTTGCCGGCGGAAAGGTGAAAGAAATTATAGATGCAGATTTCAGCAAAAAAGAAAAAAAAGATATATATTTTGACGTTAAAAGATTTGTAAATTTTACCGGTATAAAAGATTTGAATGTAAAAATGGCGGCGGTAAAACTTAAGTTTTTAGGTTTTTTGATAAAGAAAATAAGCAAGGATGGATTTATAGCGACACCACCTATTTTAAGAAATGACGTTTTGAATTTTCAGGATTTAGCAGAAGAGACGGCGAGAGTTTACGGGGTAAATAAAATAAAGCCGGAAGCGCCTAATTTTATCATTTATCCTCCCATTGAAAACAATCTTTACGTTATGAAAGAAAAGGTAAGGGATATTTTGTCAGGATTAGCTCTTGATGAAGTTTATAATTACACTTTTGTCGCAGAGGGAGGGGTGAATTTAGAAAATCCTATTTCGGCAGAAAGAAAACATTTAAGAGTTTCTTTAAAGCCTCTTTTAATAAAAAACGTTATAGATAATTTCAGATTTTTTGATAAAGTGGCAATTTTTGAGTTAGGAAAAATATTTAATAATGATGGAAAGGAAATAAGCGAGAATTTTAATTTGGGAATAGTTGTGGCGCATAAAAAAGATAATTTATTTCTTGAGCTTAAAGGAGTAGTGGAAGAACTTTTAAGAAAATTGGGATTAACTGATTTTGATTTTAAAGAAGAAGAGGGGAAACTTTTAGTTTTAGCCGGCGGAGAAGCGATAGGAGGTTTAACAATAGAAAAAAAAGATGGTTATAAAATGTCCATAGCAGAAATTAATCTTGAAAGATTGGAGAAAAAAACGGAGGAGGAGCTGGAATATGAAGAAATAATAAAGTATCCGTCAATAACGAGGGATTTGTCTTTTTTAGTCGGAAGCGAGATAAGAGTGGGGGAAATTTTAAAAGAAATACAAGGGGTTGATTTCCAAGAAATAAGAGATGTTGATATGATTGATTTTTATGAGGATGAAAAATTGGGAGATAATTTAAAAAGTTTGACTTTTAGAATAGTATTACAGTCAAAAGAGAAAAGTTTAACAGATGAGGAGGCAGACAGAATAATAGAGAAGATAGTTAAAATGTTGGAGGAAAAATTTGGAGCAGAAGTTAGGTAAATCTGAAATAAAAAGATATAAAAAACCCGCTTTTTAAAAAGCGGGTTAGCGGTATTCAGGGAGGAGAAAATTACATGATTAGAAGGGCTAACTGATGACGAAAAAAGAAAAATCTTTTTTTATCGTCAGGGTTTTGTCCTTCCGGGAAAACAAGCATATTTTCCGGAAGAAAAATTTTATCACCTCCGTTATTAAAAATTTCCGGATCAGTGATGTAAAACCGGTCCTCGATTAGGAAATTTTTATCGAGGGAAACATTTTCTTCTTCTTCTATTTCCATTTGGTCGCTTAACGACCATATTTTTTCCTCCGGAGAAGCAAGGAAAACTTGCGACGCTTTTTTTAGGACATCGCGAAAGAAATAGTGCTTCCTTTCGCTTTTTCCCATAAAAAAAACTTCATAAGGAATCTCGACGAGTTCCCCATAAATTTTGGGATTGACCAGGATGATTTCGTCCCAGCGAATCCCATCGGGAATTACTTTTCCGTTTTCGATAACGTACGATGGTACGTTATACAAGTCTTCTTCAAAAACGAAGACTTGCGTTGGAAAAACAAAAAATTTTATTCCCAACATAATTACTGCCACGGAAAAAATCAAAAATAAAGATACGGACAGCTTTTTCATCATTCTTCTCCTTTTTTAGTCCGAATAGGACTTTTTTGTGCTGTTTTACTTTTAGCACAATGTTTTTTATTTGTCAAACTGGGAGCGGGATAAATTTTTTAAAAAGATGAAAAAAAGACTGGATTTTGGAGTTTTATTTTGATATAATAAGAGAACCTAAAGGGCTTTTATTTTTGCTTAAAAAAGAAAAAAATGGCAGAAAAAACAAAAAAAGAAGAAAAGAAATCACCTTCGTACGGAGCTAAAGATATTTATGTTTTGGAAGGATTAGAACCAGTCAGAAAGAGGCCGGGAATGTATATCGGTTCTACTGGAGTTGATGGATTGCATCATTTAGTAAAGGAGGTGGTGGATAATTGCATAGACGAGGCAATGGGTGGTTATGCTAAAAATGTGACGGTGGAACTTTTACCGGGAAATAAAGTGAGCGTAAAGGATGACGGGAGAGGAATTCCGGTTGATATTCACAAGCAAACAAAAAAATCGGCTCTTGAAACCGTTTTAACAACGTTGCATGCCGGAGGAAAGTTTGGCGGAGAATCGTATAAAGTGGCTGGAGGATTGCATGGCGTGGGAGTATCGGTTGTAAATGCGCTTTCGACAAATTTGAAAGCGGAGGTTTGGAGGGATGGGGGATTTTTTGAACAGGAATATATAAGAGGGGTGCCGAAGGGAAAAGTGAAAAAAAATGGAAATAGTTCGGAAACTGGAACAAAAATAACTTTCAGTCCGGATCCGGAAATTTTTTCAGTTGTGGATTTTGACGATAAAAGAATTTTAGATTTTTTAAGACATCAGGCTTACCTGACAAAAGGAGTAAGAATTAGATTTTACGATCGAAGGAAAGAGCCGACAATAACTTATGGGTTTAAATTTGATGGAGGACTTTTATCTTTCATAAAATATCTTTATGAAGACGGAGGAAGAGAAAATAAGCTGATTCAAGGAGATATTTTTTATACTAATCGTGAAGTGAGTAAAATAGATATAGAGGCGACTTTTGTTTATACGGAAGATATAGAAACAAAAGAAATAAGTTTTGCCAATAATATTCATACTCCAGATGGGGGCATGCATTTAACCGGATTTCGTTCGGCTTTAACTAGAGGTTTAAATGATTATGCGAGAAGTGAAGGAATTTTAAAGGAAAAAGATGATAATTTAACAGGAGAAGATGTGCGAGAAGGGTTGATAGCGGTTGTTTCGGTAAAAATAAGCGAGCCGCAGTTTGAGGGACAAACGAAGGCTCGTTTAGGGAATCCGGAGGCAAGGACGGCAGTGGAATCAGCGGTAGGAGAAGGATTAAAAGAGTTTTTAGAAAAACATCCGGCAGACGCTAAAAAAATAATAGAAAGATGTCTTCTTTCGGCAAAAGCAAGAAAAGCAGCGAAAGCGGCTAAGGAAACAGTACTCCGAAAAGGAGTTTTAGAAGGACTGACTCTTCCGGGAAAATTAGCTGATTGTTCTTCGAGAAAAGCAGAAGATTCTGAACTTTTTATCGTAGAAGGAGATTCTGCGGGAGGTTCAGCAAAACAGGGAAGAGACAGAAGATTTCAGGCTATTCTTCCTTTACGTGGAAAAATTTTAAACGTGGAGAAGGCTCGTCTTGATAAAATGTTGGCATCACAGGAGATAAGATCTCTTGTGATAGCTTTAGGCACTTCAATCGCTGATAGTTTTGATATGGAAAATCTTCGCTATCATAAAATTGTGATAATGACTGATGCAGATGTGGATGGAGCGCATATCAGAATTCTTCTTCTAACTTTATTTTATCGATATTTTCCGCAAGTTATTGAAAAAGGATATATTTATATTGCTCAGCCACCGCTTTATCGCGTGAATCGAGGCAAGGAAGCAAAATATGCTTACAGTGATTTTGAAAGAGATAAAGTAATAGAAGAGTTATCTTCTCAAATAAAAGCGAGAAAAGAGAAAGGATCCGTACAATTAAAATCTAACGAGGAAGACAAAGAGGAAACAATAGAGGAGGGAAAAATAAAAGGAATAAATATTCAGAGATATAAGGGTTTAGGAGAAATGAATCCGGATCAATTATGGGAAACAACGATGAATCCGGAAAACAGAATTCTTTTAAAAGTAGGAATAGATGATGCGGAAGAGGCAGACAAGATGTTTGATATTTTAATGGGTGGCGATGTCGAACCGAGAAAGAAATTCATTCAGGCTCATGCTTTGGATGTGAAGAATATTGACGTTTAAAAATACTCTTTACATAAAAAAAGAAATAATGTATAGTTTACAACTAATATGGTTTTAAAAATAAAAACTTTTTTAAAAGAGTCGTTTTCAGAGTTAAAGAGAGTGAATTGGCCAACTAAAAAAGAAACGACAAGATTGACGGTGGTGGTGATAGTTTTATCGCTTGCGTTGGCTCTAATGCTTGGTGTTTTTGATTATTCATTTTCTTATCTTTTGGAACTTCTAATAATAAAATAATAAAAATGTCTTTAGAAAAAGAAAAAAATAACGATGGAAAAATGTTAAAATCCGAAAGGCATTGGTATGCGGTGCATACTTATTCCGGATATGAAGACGCGGTGGAACGTTATTTAAAGCAACGCGTTGATTCGCTATCAATGAATGATAAAATATTCAACATAATAGTTCCTAAGGAGGCAAAAATAAAAGTGAAAAACGGAAGAAGACAAGAGGTGGAAGAAAAGATTTACCCGGGATATGTTTTGGTAGATATGATTTTAGATGATGATTCGTGGTATGTTGTTCGGAATACACCGAGAGTGACAGGATTTGTAGGAGCAGATTCTACTAAACCAACGCCTCTTTTAAAATCGGAAGTGGATTTGCTTTTGGGAAGAATGGGCGGAGAGGCGCAATCTTTCAATCTTGACTTATCTATCGGAGAAATAGTAAAAATAACTGACGGTCCGTTTAAGGATTATGAAGGAAAAGTGGATGAGATAGATGAAAGTCGGGGAAAGGTTAAAGTGCTTGTGCCGATATTTGGCAGAGATACGGCAGTAGAACTTGATTCATTGCAAGTAAAGAAAATATAAAAATATGGCAAAAAAAATAAAAGCAGTAATAAAAATTCAGATAGAAGCGGGAAAGGCGACGCCAGCTCCTCCAGTTGGAACAGCGCTTGGACCTCAGGGAATAAATATAGGTGATTTTTGCAAGCAATTTAATGATGCAACAAAAGAAATGACAGGTGATATTGTTCCTGCGGTTTTGACTGTATTTGAAGATCGGACTTTCAGTTTTATTTTAAAAACACCTCCAGTATCTTCTCTTTTGAAAAAGGCGGCGGGTGTTGATAAGGGATCCGGAGATGTGCCGAGAAAAAAATCCGGAACAGTAAGTATTTCCCAAGTGGATGAAATAGCGGAAAAGAAAGTGGATGATTTAAATGTTAAAGATAAAGAAGCGGCAAGGAGAGTCATAGAAGGAACAGCAAAAAGTATGGGAATAGAGATAAAGAGATAGAGGGGGGGAAGCGATGAGATAATTAGGATAGTATTTTCAGTAATTTCATAAAAGGATTTTTTCTGCGATTGAAGAAAAAAGGGATTGTGGATAAACTATTTGCATGGTTTGTGCTATAATGGATAAATAACAAATCAAGAGAGTCGTCTTGCTGTGAGGGGTAGGACGGCTTTTTTGTTTCTGATTTTTTATTTAAAAGAAATAAAGAGATAATTTAAAAAATTAGACGAAAGATTGGTTAAAATAAATTAATGGAAATTTTGGAATAGATTTGATAGGATTCAAATAAGATTAAAATATGAAAGAAACATATAAACCGGTAATAGGATTGGAAATACACGCTGAATTAAAAACGGAACGAAAGATGTTTTGCGGATGTTTAAATAATCCGGACGAAAAAGAACCAAACAGAAATGTTTGTCCGGTATGTTTGGCACATCCAGGGACATTACCAGTTGTGAATAGAAGAGCGGTAGAAAAGATAATACAAGTGGGACAGGCTTTAAAAGCGAAAACTCCAGAAAAGGCTGTTTTTTCCAGAAAGAATTATTTCTATCCAGATTTGCCAAAAGGATATCAGATAACTAGTCAACCAGATCCGTTTGCTATTGGCGGATTTATTGAGATAAACGGAAGAAAGATTGAGATAGACCATATTCATTTAGAAGAAGACACGGGAACTTTGGTTCATGAAAAAAAATCAACTCTTGTGGATTTCAACCGGGCTGGGGTTCCTTTAATGGAACTAGTTACGAAACCTTGCATAGAGTCGGGAATAGAAGCGAGAAAATTTTGCGAGGAATTGCAGCTTATCTTGAGATATTTAGAAGCATCGGAAGCAAACATGGAAAAAGGTGAAATGAGATGCGAGGTAAATATTTCTTTAATGCAGGAAGGTGATAAAAAATTCGGAACGAAAGTAGAAATAAAAAATTTAAATTCTTTTCGAGTGGTGGAAAAAGCAATTGAGTTTGAGATAAAAAGACAAGAAAAAATTTTGAAAGAAGGAGAAAAAGTAAGGCAGGAAACGAGAGGTTGGGATGAGACAAAAGGGGAAACGTTTTCTCAAAGAAGCAAGGAGGAAGCTCATGATTACAGATATTTTCCGGAGCCGGATTTGCCAGTTTTTATGTTAGCTGATTTTGAATTAGAAAAAATGAGATCACAGATTCCGGAAATGCCGGATGAGAAAAGAGAAAGATTTAAAAAAGAATATG
>JAQVXM010000041.1 GCA_028709185.1 Minisyncoccota bacterium
AAAAGGATTTGTAGTTAAAGCTATCACCTTTTGTTTCGGATTTATTTTCTTTATATCTAAAATTGCTTCAACTCCATTCCTTTCCAAAAAATCCATTTGATTTCCTTCCCTATCTTCAAAAAATAGGCCGTTATAATCGCATTTTGAAGTGTCGATAATGATACAATCAAATTTTTTCTCCTTGGCTCCGGAAATAGCGAGAACGGCATCATCTCCGACCTCCACTTCAAAATCATTCTCGCGTTTCAAAAGATATTCTATCTTCTCTCTGATATCTCTACTCGAATCAATAAACAGAATCCTTATTTTTTTCATCTTTCTGCTCCTCTGAGTTTTTTAATTTTTTAAAATTTCTTTCCGCATAATAATCTAAATAAACATTTTTGTCAAAATAAAAAACCGGATTTTTGAATCCGGTTTGAATTATTTTTTATTCATTTAAAAACCTCTCTCAAAAAATAATTGACTTCAAAAGGCTCGATTATTATCCTGTCAAACTTATTTTTTCCTTCTTTCCCCTCGGTTATTATTTTCTCACTTACCAATTCGGGAGTGTTCGTTACTCCTATCATTCTCATTGCGCTCATTCCCTTTAAACCGACTTCTTCCTTTATCCTCTTTAGAGGAATAAAACTTTCATCCTCCCCCCACACGTTTTCACTGAAAAGATCGACTTTCATCACTATTGCCTGAAAATTGCAGGATCGCGATAAAATTTCTATCGCTTCCTCATAATCGTAATGAAAAATACTCGCCTCTTTGTTTTCTCCTCTTTTTCCTAACTCTAAAAAATTAAAAATATTGCTTTCTCCGTCTTCTTCATCGACAACTAATATTCTTTTCACCTCTTTTTCTCCTTCCTTTCTTATTTTTTTATTCTGATTTTATTCTACATTTTTTTGTTTTTTAATCAAGCGTGAATCTAAAAATATTTTTTTCTTTTACAAAACAAAAAGATATGCCATAATGAAAAACACTATGCTTTTAAATTTTTACATCTTTTTTTCCATTGCCGTAGTTTCTGTTATTTCTTTAATCGGTGTCTTTACTGTTTCCTTAAGTTTGGAAAAACTAAAAAAAGCTCTCATTTTTCTTGTTAGTTTCTCTGCCGGCACTCTTCTTGGCGACACCTTCATTCACATTCTTCCGGAAATATCAGAAAACGGAAGTTCTTCTCTTCTTTATTCTTTCACCATCTTATTCGGAATTATCTCTTTTTTCATTATTGAAAAATTCATCGCCTGGCGCCACTGTCATGTTCCCACTTCCGCCAACCATCCTCATCCTCTCGCTATTATGAATCTTGTCGGTGACGGTTTGCATAATTTCATCGATGGCGCCGCTATTGCCGGCAGTTTTCTTATTAGCATCCCTCTTGGTTTCGCCACTGCTCTTGCTGTTATCTTTCACGAAATCCCTCAAGAAATCGGTGATTTCGGTATCCTCCTTCATTCCGGTTTAACTCGTCTAAAAGCTCTCTTTTTAAATTTTTTAAGCTCTCTTTTTGCCTTTCTCGGCGCCGCCACTGCCATTCTTCTTTCGGAAAAAATAACTGACTTAAATAACTTGATTCTCGCTTTCACTGCTGGCGGCTTTCTTTACATCTCCTCTTCCGATCTTATTCCGGAACTCCACAAAGAAACATCTCCTAGTCGTTCTCTTTTTCAACTGGTTTTTATTATTCTTGGGATAATGGTTATGACTCTTCTTCTTTTTATTGAATAAAAATCTTTAACTCTTTTACTTTTATTTCACCGCTAAAGTTTCGATTTTCTCATCGATCATCACTAATAAAAAACATCCCGATTATTCGGGATGTTTTTTATATTCTTCTTTATTGCATTTTCAAAACTTCCGGAGCTATTTCTCCCTTTAAAAAATTCTCGTCAAGAACCGTCCTTAAAAAACAATCCCTTCCTTCTTCATGTTTCCAATCCATTGAAACATAATAATCATAATCTTTGTCATTTTTATTGGATAATTGAAACTCCGTGCAAAGCTCATATTTTTTAAGAGAGGTGACTTTATATTCAACTTCCTTTCCGGTTATCGGATTTTTTATTGCTTCTTCGTCAAAATAAGCCACCTTTTCCGGAAGCTCGTTTAAATCTTTTGGCAAAACTCCATTTTCCTTATAAAATTCGGAAATTGCCGAATCTATTTGTAAAAGTCTATTTGTCACCTCGCTGTCTTGCCTCTTTTTTCTCGTCACGGAAGGAGATTCCACAAATGCTATCCCGGAAACAAAAACCGCTAAAATCACCGTAAGTGAAACCCAAAAATAAACCATTGAAATTTTATCCCTTTCCTTTCCCGCCTCCTTTTTTGTTATATCGTAAAAATAATAAGAAAAAACCGTCGCCGCAATAATAAGAGCCGTCATCGCCTTCAGAATAAATTTAGTTGTCAGCTCTCCCTCTAAAAATGAATAAAAAATCCCTATAAAATATCCGATCATAACCACCGAAGAAACAAATAAAATAAAATAAGAAAGCCACTTCCTTACTATCATATCTTCTCTCAAATTTCCCGCGTTAAAATTTTTATTGATTCTCGCTGTAGTTATAAAATATATCGGCGCCGCGATAAACAAAGCCGCTATTGCCATTCGAAGAGCCGAAAGCGTATATGTTCCGCTATACAAACTTCCTGTTTCTTCTATATATTTGTTTATAATCTGAAAAATAACGTTTCCTGTAGAAACTGCTGTGATTACTAAAGACACAAGAGCTATTCCATACATAAAAGCGAACTTAGCCGATGAATTATCTTTTTCCATATTTATTTTTTATGTGTGATTTTTTATTGCTCCCGCAAATCCCGCTAAAAAACTAAGATCAACGCAAGCATAATAAAATCCATTTAATTTTAATTTCCTTTTCCTTTTCTTATTATACAATATTTTTTTATAAAAAAGCCGTTTCCGGCGCTTTCTCCGAGAAACAGCTTAAAATATGAGTTAAAAACTTGCCAATTCCGGTCTTGTCAGTTCATTTTCATTCAAATCGAAAATTCTTAAAGACGCCAAACGAATATTAAGAATCTTCTCATACAAATCTTCCGCCAAAGTGCTTACCTCTTTAAAAGAACAAAAAGTTACCCAACCGTTTTCCATTAAGTATCCGACTTCTCCTTCTAAAGCTTGAGAAAAATCTCCCCTAAAAGGACCGAAAATTTCAGTTCTTGGAAAATCTGAAGAATAAAAAATAACAAAACTTCCTTTCTTTCTAAATTCTCCAAATTCTGAAGGAAACTTCGGAATTTCAATCCTGACTTTAACCGGAAAAACTTCTTTATACATTTCCGCTTTTGGAAATTTTAAGGCAACCTCTTTCACTTCTTCTTCCTTTTCAAAAACTTCAAAACCTTTAAAGCCAAACATGAAGTAAAGTCCATTTTCTCCTTTTTTACTCCCGAAGAGTATTTTTTCTCTTATTTTTCTGGAATTTTTTTTCGTTTCGGCCGCAATTAAAAACCCTTCGATATTTTTCATCCTTTTTCTCCTTTTTGTTCTAAATTTAGAACTGGAGTTTTTTTAAGTACCGAAAAAAATCTTATTTTAAAAGTCTGTTAAAGTCAATATTCTTTATTTTATTTAATCCCCTTTCCTACGGAAATAAAAACAAAAAAACCTAATAAAATAAATAAAGTTAAAAACCCGGCAATCAGTATTTTTATTTTTCTTTCTTCTTTATTTAAATCTTTAATACTTTTTCGATTTTCTTTCCACTTATCTTTATTCCAAAGTCCTATTACTGTAAAAACTCCTCCGAGCAAAAGAAGCGATTGATTATTAACAATGAAACCAAATAAAAGCCATACCGCCCCCGCCGTAAAAAGAGCGTAATAATCCGGTTTATTTTTTTCTTTTCCTCTAAGAAAAACAAAAATTGCCAAAAAAACCAAAACTGCCACTAAAACAGCTAACGAAGAAAAAGTCCAAAAAATTCCCGTTCCCTCTCCCATTGTTTTTATTGCAACTCTATTTTTATTCGATTTTTAATTTTTTTTATCTATTTTCTTAAAAATTATTTCCCTGCCAAATCACTTTCTTTCAAATTTACTTCTTTTATAAATTCCATTCCGCAATGACCGGTAAATTTTCCTTCCTCGTTATACATTGGGACAAGATAACTCTCTAAAATAACTTCTCCTCCATTTTTTGTCTTCACTCTCCTATACGAACGGAAAGCGCTCTCGCTCGCGTACAATCTTCCAAAATATTGAGCATTGGCAATATTTTCCGTAGCTCCTTTTATAAAATCAACTGCTTGTTTTCCTATTACTTCTTCTTCTTTGTATCCGAATACATCAAAAGCTTTCTGGCTTATTGAACGAAGAAAAGTTATTTTTCCAAAAACATCTATCCCGATAAGCATATCGCACCCCTCCCTGTCTTGTTCAAAATCTTTTCTATTTTTTTCTTCTGTTTTTATATCCATTATTTTTTAAAATTATGACGTAATAATAAAATCTGCGACCCTATTTGTTAAATATAAAATAAATCTCTTTCTTATCCCTTTCCTTTTTTGTTTTTAAAGTAATTTAATAAAAATAGAATTGCGATAATAATAGAAGGTCCCGCTATTAAAACATACCAGCTCAAATGCCTGTCCAGTCCGACCGTTAAGACATAATAAAAAGCGAAAGCGAAAAAAACTATCGCTCCGGCCAGATCCCATTTCCACGATATTATAGTCGCTACTGATAAAACGAAAGGAATTAAAAGATGCATCAAAAGACCGATAATTATTGCCCATCCTTGCTCCCCGCTTCCGTTAAAAACATCAAGAGAAAATATGGATAAAAATACTACGAATAAAACCGATAGAACTCTCGGACTCCAATATAAAAATTTATTGCTCATTACTTTAAAATAGCTCTGTTTAAATATATCATTTTCCGTCACTTTTTAAAACCGCTCGGAGAATCTCTTTTTTATAAACTTAATTATTAAAAATTATTTTATTCACAAAATAATTTATCGGTTCTTATTATCGGTAAATATTATTTCGATTTTCTATTTTTAATAAATTCAAATAAAATCGGCGTAATAGAAATTAAAATTATCGCCATAATCACGATTGAAAAATTTTCTTTGACTTGAGATATGTTTCCCAAAAAATATCCTGAAAATAAAAACAGTGCTACCCAAACAGCTCCCCCTGTCGCGTTATAAGAAATAAATTTTCTGTAATTCATTTTTCCAAGTCCCGCCACAAAAGGAGCGAAAGTTCTGACAATCGGCACAAAACGAGCTAAAAAAATAGTCATTCCTCCGTGCTTTTGATAAAACTCTTCAGTTCTTTGCAGATATTTTTGATTAATTTTACCGGATATTTTTTTTCCAAAAAATTCTCCAATAAAATAATTTGCCGTATCTCCCAAAAAAGCCGCCAAAAAAAGAATAAAAAAAAGAACAAAAATATTAAGCGAACTTATTGCGGCAATCGATCCGGCGGCAAATATCAAAGAATCGCCGGGCAAAAATGGCGTAAATACCAATCCTGTTTCTGCAAAAATAACCAAAGATATCAAAACGTAAGACAAAATTCCGTAATTATTAACTACTTGAGTTAAATAAACGTCTATATTTAAAATAATATCTATTAAATCCATAAAATAAT
>JAQVXM010000006.1 GCA_028709185.1 Minisyncoccota bacterium
AAATATTCGTCATTATTTAATGCACAGAACTTTAATTTACCATTAAGATAAAAAATTTATTTCCGACAGCTAGCTTATATATGAAGTGTTTTTGTATATAATACATAATAATGTATTTTTTGCGAATATTATATATAATTCTCTTAATAGTATTTAATGAAGGGAGTTGATGATTGGAAAAGAAAAATAAAGGAATGAATAAAATGAAGTTATCAATAATAATTCCTGTTTTTAACGAGGAAAAAACGTTAAAAGAAGTTATAAATAAAATAGAAATGGTAAATTTGATCGGAAACCTTGAAAGAGAGATAGTTTTAGTTGAAGATGCTTCGCGCGATTTAACGGGAAAAATAATGGAAGAGTATGAAAAAAAAGAAGGATTTAAAGTTATAAGGCATAAAGAAAATAAAGGGAAAGGAGCTTCGGTGACGGATGGAATAAAAGCGGCGAGCGGTGATTTTTTAATAATTCAAGACGCGGATTTGGAATATGATCCGGATGATTATAATAAAATTTTACCGATGCTTTTAAACGGAGAAGCGGAAGTAGTTTACGGCTCCAGATTTTTAAAGGAAGAGTCAATAAAGAAAATGACTTGGAAACAGTATTTTAGTAATAAAATTTTGACTATTTTTTCCAATTTTTTAACCGGACTTAAGCTAACTGATATGGAAACATGTTATAAAGCTTTTACAAAAAAAGTGGCTGATGAGATAAAAAACAAGCTAATATCGGAAAGATTCGGTATAGAACCAGAAATAACGGCAAGGGTAAAAAAGTTTGAGATAAAAGAAGTGCCGATTTCTTATAAAGGAAGAAGTTATGGAGAAGGGAAAAAGATTGGGTGGAAGGACGGATTTTCGGCGATTTGGCAGATAATAAAATTTAACATTTTTAAAAAATGAATTTAAAGGAGATTGGCGTTTTTTTATTTTCCAAAAAACATTTTGTTGTTTTTTTGTTTTTAGTTTTTTTAGCGAGCTTCAGTTATGCCTTGATTCATGAGATAAGGCCGGCGGTGGATGCTAAGGCCTATGATATAATCGCGATGAATTTGGTGGAAAATGGGGAATATCGGCTGGGGGAAGGAGAGTTAGAAAAAAACGATGCAATTTTGAAAGTCGGTCCCGGTTACGAATTTTTTATAGCGGCGATTTATTTTATTTTCGGACAGAAATACTGGCTTGTTTGGTTAATTCAATCATTATTGTTTGTTTCTTCAATTTTTCTTGTTTCGGCTCTAGCAATAGGATTGTTTTATAAAGAAAGAAAAGTAAATTGGAGAAATTTCTACATAGCTTTAGTTCCGGCAGCTTTTTTTATAGACGTCATTCAGTTGAATGCGATGATAATGGGGGAGACGCTTTTTATTTTTTTAACAACAGCGGCGATTGTTGTTTTTTATTTCAATATCCAAAAGCCAAGTTTATTAAAATCTTCCGGTTTAGGATTTTTACTTGGTTTGCTTTATTTAACTAGGCCGGTAGCGCTTGCTTTAGTGGCCGGTTTTTTAGGGACAGTTTTTTTTAAAAAGCAGTATAAAAGTTTTATTTTAATTCTTTCAGTTTTTTTGATTTTGCAGATTCCTTGGATTGTCAGGAATTACGAAGTTTATGGAAAAATTTTACCGACACATACGGCGGCTGGAGGAGTTGATTTTTTGTCGGGAAATTATCCGGGAAATCATGGAGAATATCGGAGCGATTTTGAACTTTATCAAAAAATAGAAGCGGAAGATCCGACGCCGATGGGATTTTATGAAAATTCAACAAAATGGTTTTTAAATTTTGCCAAAGAAGAGCCGATAAAATTAGCTGGGGTTTGGCTTGAAAAAAGCGTTATTTTTTGGTCAATGACAAAAACGGGAGGATTTTGGTTTCATTATTTTAATAAAGGAGAACAAGCGGCGACGATTATTATGTCGATTATTTCTTATTTCTTGATTTACGGAACAGCAATAGCTTATGCAGTGAAGCTTCTAAAAGATAAATTCAAGGGAAATGATTTTTTAAAAGCAGTATTTGTTTCCACTTTCTTTTTAGTGCTTATTTCTATTATAACTATAATTTCAAGCAGATATCGATTGACTCTTTTACCGATAATGCTGATTTTTTCTTTCGGTTTTTGGGCGGAAGAAAAAAAATGGAAATATATTTCTTTGGCGGGGGTTTGGATTGTTTTTGCAACATTTCTTGATTTGTTTTTACAATACGATAAATTTTTAGATAAAATCGGAATTATTGTTTCTTAGAAGATGAAATTTTTGGAACGTATTTTTCAAGATAGGATGGCGAGACAGGTTCTTTTTTGGGCAGTTTTAAGCATAATTCTTTCTCTTTTTTTAAGATGGCCGATTGGAATCGGAGGAGATACGGCAAGTTATGTCGATGCCGTTAAATTTATAACTGGAGAAGAAATGGAAGCTGGTTTTGATTTGGATCAAATAAAAAACAGGATGTTGGCGGCGCCAGCAACTCTTTTTTTTATAAGTTTAGGGAAAATGATTTCGGGGAGCATTTACGGAAGCATGCTTACAATGAATTGTTTGTTTTATTTAATAATGGCAGTTTGTTTTTATTTTTTGGCTTTAGAAATTTTAAAAGACAAAAGAGCGGCTTTTATTTCTTCATTTTTTGTTTTTTTGAATTATGATCCGGTAAATTTCGGGATAGCTTATCTTACCGACATGGGAGGATGGATGTTTTTTATTTTAAATTCTTTTCTTGCGGTAAGATATTTTATCACTAAGGAAAAAAAATATTATTGGCTGACGATATTATTTTCCTGTTTTGGAGTTCTTTTCAGAGAGTATGGAGCTTTGGGTCTTCTTAATTTGACCGGTTTGATTTTTATAGATAACAAAACAAAAAAGGAAAAAATGATTGAAATTGGAAAAGCTCTTCTTTTGTTTTTTGCTTTTTTGTCTTTATATCATCTGTTTTTTTATTTTAAATTTGATTATTCTTATTTTGACTGGTATAGATTTAATTTGGAAAGTTATGCTTTTAATCAAGATTCCCAAAAATATTATTATAGCTTTTTGATTATGGCGAAGGTTTTGGGATGGATGTTTTTAGCGGGATGGCCGATGTTTTTTTTCGGAGTAAAAAAAATTTTAGAAGAGATGCAGAGCGAAAGAAATAAAATCCTTTTAGCTTTATTGCCGGCGGCAATTTCTTTCTTGGTTTGGCCGGTTTTAACTCAAAGAATCGCTTTTGTTTTTGTGCCTTGGCTTTCAATTATAGCCGGTTTCGGTTTATCAAAGATAAAAAGCAATTATTTGGTTTTGGGATGGCTTGTTTTTTACGGTTTAACAGCTTATTTAACTGATTATTTAATGAGAGCGATAAATATAGGTTTATAGCCAAAATGGAAGCAAAAAGAGGGAAAAATTGTATTAAATTACAGAAAGAATAAAGAAGAATGAAATTTATATACCTTACTTCAAAGAAATATCCGGGTAAGACGGCGGATCATAATTTCGTAAAAAATATGGCAAAAAGCTTCTTTGCAAAATTAGGAAGCGATTTTTTGTTTGTAGTGGCAAAAGATGAGGAAAAAATAAAAGAGGCGGGAGTTTTTAATCTTGATTTAAAAATAAGAAGAGGGAGATCTTTTTTTTATTTTTTTTGGATTCCATTTTTTGTTTTTAAAAATAGAAAAGAAAAGATTATATTTTTTTCCAATGATTCAAATCTTCTTTTGATTTTGATTTTTTGGAAAAAGGCGGGAAGGTTAAATTATTTAATCTGTTCCGATTGGCATCAGATGTTTTTAAATTGGAAGGATAAAAGGATAGCAAGGGGTAGCGATTATCTTATAACCACTTCAGAAAGGTTAAAAAAAATTATTATGAGAAGGACTGGTGTTTCGAAAAAAAATATTTTACTAGCGAGAGGAGGAGTTGATTTAGACAGATTTATAAAAATAAGCCGTCAATTTTCAAAAGATGAAATAAGAAAAGAATTAAATTTACCGAGAGAAAAAAAGATAATCGGTTATATTGGAGGATTTAAGACGATGGGAATGGGAAAAGGGATTAAAACAATGATAGAGGCCTTAATTTTTTTAGAGGAAAAATACAGAATGATGTTTGTCGGCGGAAAGGAAGAAGAAATAAGAGAGTATAAAAAATTTGCCGAAGAAAAAGGTGTTCGAGAAAAATGCATTTTTGTTTCTTGGCAAAACAAAGAAGAAAATTTAATTAAATTTGAACAGGCGACGGATGTTTTAGTGATTCCTTATCCGAACGAGGAGCATTTTAGAGAGTGGGGATTTCCGATGAAAGTTTATGAGTATATGGCGAGCGGAAGACCGATAATTTATTCCAACTTAGAAATAATAGAAGAGGTTTTGGGAGAAAACGCTTTAAAATTCAAACCTGGAGAGGAGAGTGATTTGGTTAAAAAAATATATTTTTTAGAGAAAAACGAGAAGAAAGGAGAAGAGATGGCGGAAGAGAATAAAAAGATTGTTTGCGGTTTTACTTGGAAAAGAAGGGCGGAAAATATTTTAGAATTCATAGGTGTTAATTTTAAATGAAGATTTTTTATATAACGAATATAAAATTGCCTACAGAAAAGGCACATGGATATCAAATCGCAAAAATGTGCGAAGAATTTGGCAAGAAAATAGAAACGGAACTTATAATAACCGCTAGAAAGAGCCATATAAAGGAAAATATTTTTGAGTATTACGGATTAGAAAAAACTTTTAAAATAAAAAAGGTGGGAAGTTTTGATTCTTTTAAATGGGAAAGATTTTTAGGAAGGATAGCTTGGCAGATACAGAAAGTTTTATTCGGATGGCAAATAAAAAAGATTAAAATTGGAAAAGAGGATATTGTTTATACAAGAGAAGCGGAGATAGCTTCGATAATGATAAAAAAAGGGAATAAGGTTTTTTATGAAGGGCATAATTGGCCAAAAAAAGATAAAATTCATTTAGAAATGCTTAAAAAGACAAAAGGAATAATTTGTATAACAAAAGGTTTGGCAGAAAGATATATAGAAAAAGGGATAAAAAAAGAGAAGATTTTAGTAGCGCCGGACGGAGTTGATTTAGAAAAGTTTTTAGCGGTTAATCATTTATCAAAAGAGAAGGCGAGAAAGGAGTTAAAATTGCCGGAAAATAGAAAAATAGCTGTTTATGTGGGAAGTTTTTATAAATGGAAAGGAATAGATGTGCTTTTAAAAGCGGCGGAAAAGATGAGGGAAGTTATTTTTGTTGTGGCGGGTAGTGGAAAGATTGAAAAAGAATTGCCGGAAAACGTGAAGATGGTCGGAAAAAAATTGAAAACAGAAGTGCCAAAATGGCTTCTTGCGGCGGATGTTTTAATATTACCCAATTCAGGAAAAGAAGATATTTCAAGATTATACACTTCACCTTTAAAAATGTTTGAGTATATGGCTTCAGGAAGGCCGATAGTGGCTAGTGATTTGCCGAGCATTAGAGAAGTTCTAAACGAGAATAATGCGGTATTAGTCGAACCAGACAAAGAGGAAAGTTTGATTTTAGGAATAAAGAAAGTTTTAGAAAATGAAGAAATGGTTTTAAATATCGCAAGGAGAGCTTTAGATGATGTCAAAAAATATGATTGGAAAAGAAGAGCGGAAAATATTTTAGAATTCATAGGTGTTAATTTTAAATGAAGATTTTGATTTTAGCGGATGATTTTTTAACAGAGGGAAGCGGCGGAGCGTCGGAGATAGCTTTTGATATGGCGAGGGGATTAGCGAAAAGAGGAGAAGATATTTTATTTTTTACAACGACGAGAAACAGAAAGGAAGAAGGGGAAGAAAAAATAAGCGGATTCAGGGTAAAAAAAATTTTTAGCAATTATGACGAGAAATGGAGGGCGTATTTTGGAGTTTATAACTTTTTTGTTCTGAGAGAATTAAAAAAAATATTAAAAGATTTTAAACCGGAAATCGTTCATGCTCATAATATTCATAAAAATATTTCTTACGCCGCTTTAAAAGCATCAAAAAAGGCGGGAGCGAAAGTTTTTGTAACAATGCATGATGTGATGTCTTTTTGTTATGGAAAATTAAAAACAGAAAAATATTTAAAAACAGCAATAAAAGGAAAACCGGATTATAGGGTTGGTTTTTTAGATAATTTAAAAATAGCTAAAAAGAGATTTAATCCGTTAAGAAATTTTTTAATAAAGCGTTATTTAAAATATGCCGATAAAATTTTAGCAGTGAGTTCGGCTTTAAAAATAGCTTTAGAGCAAAATGGGATAGATAACGTGGAAGTTCTTTATAATGGAATTGAAGCGGATAAGTTTAAAAAAGAGGAAAAAAATTTTGAGTTAGAAAAAAAATTGAAAGAATTGGAGGGAAAAAAAGTGGTTTTGTTTGGCGGGAGATTATCGGAGGCAAAAGGGATAGAGCAGATAAAACAGGCGATGAAAAAAATAAAAGAAAGGATACCTGAGGCGGAACTTGCAGTATTTGGCGGAAAAATAGAAGGAGCCTTTTCCTTTGGTTGGGTTAAAAGAGAGAAATTAAGCAAGATTTATGAGAGAGCCGATTTAGTAGTAACGCCTTCTGTTTGTTTTGATTCTTTTCCGACAGTGAATCTGGAAGCGATGGTTTTTCAAAAGCCTGTCATAGCTACTATTTTTGGCGGATCAAGAGAGGCGGTAGAAGACGGGAAAACAGGATATGTAATCAATCCTTTTAAGACGGATGAATTAGCTTTAAAAATAGAGATTATTTTAAGAGACGAAAAAATGAAAGATGAGATGGGAAAAAAAGGAGGAGAAAGAGTGAAAAAACTTTTCAGTTCAAAAGATTGGATAGAAAAAATAGAAAAAATCTACAAAGAGAAATGATTTTTTAAGAAAGAAGCGAGAATTGTTTTTTGTTCGGACAAATAAATTTTTTTTATGAGACGATAATCTTTTTCGGAAATTTTTTCTTTTTTTAAAAAAGATGATTTTAAAAGAGAAAAATTGATGAGATTAGAGATTGTTTCAAAAAAACCTGTTTTTTTCCCGTTAACTCCTTTTATAAGGGAGGAAATGTTTTTTTCATTAAGATGAATATAGAGAAGACAGTTAGCTAAACTTGTCCTTAGGGCGTTTTTTAATTGTTCTTTGCGATAATCTTTATTTTCGGTGATAGAATTTTTTTGAATGCGATATTTAATAAGAGGTTTGGAAATATTACCTAGATTAAACCCGGAATGAGAAAGGCGAGAGACGAGATCGTAATCCTGAGCGAAGATAAATTTTTCATCGTAATAGCCAATTTTTTCAATATCTTCTTTTTTAAAAAATAAAGAAGAGTGAAGAAAAGGATTTTTTAAAAGAAGATGAAATTTTATTTCTGTCGGATTTTCCGGTTTTATTTTTTTACCAATTTCATTTCCGAGTTCATCAATTAAGATAGCAGAACTGCCTATGAGAGAGAGATTATTTTTTTTAATAAAAGAAAGCTGTTTTTCAAGGCGGTTTTCAAAAGAGAGATCATCAGCATCCAGACGGGCAATATATTTGCCGGAGGCCTGTTTTAGGCCGATATTGAGGGATTTGGTAAGGCCTAGGTTTTCGGAATTGTTTAAAATAACAATTCTTGAGTCGGAAAAACTTTTTATTATTTCCAAGCTATTATCAATAGAAGCATCGTTTATAATAATAAATTCAAAGTTAGAGAAGGTTTGATTAAGAATGCTTTCGATTGATTTTTGAAGATATTTTTTTCCATTATAAACAGACATTAAAACGGAAATTTCAGGATTAGATTTCATTTAAAGTTTAAGAGATTAATTTTTAAGATATAATAGTGGATAAAAAAGAAAAAATTATTTTTGAAAGTCGATAATTTTTTTACAAAGGGAAATCCATTTTTTTCTTTCGATTAAACCTTTTAATTTTAGAAGACGAGAACCTAAAAGGGGAATTCTATAAAAAAAACCAAACGGAGATTTGTAAAATTTAGCGGCACCTAAAGTGGAGCCGCGACCAAAGTGAGAAGCAAAGACATGTTTGTCTCCCTGTAGATAATATTCACAGACGCCAAGTAATCGGTGGAAGGGGCCCTGTTTAAAAAAGCGAGTATTTTTCATTTCTAAAATTTTTCCCTTATAGCCAGCGGAAAGATATTTTTCTCTTAATTCATAGCCGGTATCTTCATGTTTTTTCAAATCTTTAGGACGAAAATCAATATTTAATTTTTTAAAGGTTTCGGTTTCTAAAAAAGCGGCGTAAATAAGAGGAAAATCTTGAGGTTTGGAAGGACCATCGGCTTGAGTGCCGATTATTTTTGTTTTTTCATCTATTTTATTTAGAAGAATTTCGTCCCAATTTTTTTTAAGCCAAATAGCATCAGCGTCAAGAATGGAAAAAAAAGGAGTGTTAATTTTTTTGGCCAAATAATTTAAAGCAGTGCCGTGAGCCAAGGATCCAGAAAGGTTTGTTTTTATTCTTTCAATAAAGACGTTAGATTCTTCAGAGGTTATTTTTTTTAGATTTTCCCAATCTTCTGTTTTGGAATTATTATCCAAAATAAAGACTTGATAAGGATGAAGTGAAATATTTTTTAACAAAAAAAGAGAATTAGCGATAAAAACAGAGGAATTAAAATTAACAATAAGAATGGAAATTAAGGGAGGATTTTCAGTAATTTTCTGATTTGGATAGGTGTTTTTTTTAAATTTGGAATAATTCATGTTTTTTTGATTCTTCTATTTTTCTTTCCAGCCATTTTATGCCAAATAGTTTTAATTCTCGATCATGAAAGGAGATAAAATTTTTATGGTCATCGATAAATTCAATACCGGACATTTTTTCTTCGGCATCGAGCATATATTTTCCGGAAATAATTTTTTTGATATTAGTATTTTTCAAAGCTTGATAGGTTTTAATGCTCCAGACATTACCAGAGGGGACAAAAATGGAAATTGGTTTTTCAAAATAATTTTCTAAAATAGATTGAGATTTTTTGATATGTTCTTCATGAAGAGAGCTATCCAAATCCGGCCAGAATTCCCGATGAAAATAACGGTTAGAGGCGTTAAAAAGCGGAAGATGACGACCGATAACGCAATGGGTTAAGCCGTGATTGGCTATTTCAATTTTATTTTCCAGAAAAGATTTTTTTAAGAAAGCTGCTTCTTTCGGAAATTTTTTTGGAAAGGGTGTTAAAGAAGAATCTTTTTCTACCCAAGAGGCGGTGATGGCAATAATAGGTTTAATGTTATTTTTTTCAAAAATGGGTAAAATTTTCCCCCATTCTTCGGCGGTGAGTTCTTTATACGGTCCCCAAGCTTTGAATGGACTGATTTTTTTTAAAAACCAGAAATTAGCCCATTTTTTTTTGGAATATTGTTCGAATCTTTTGGTGGAAGCGCCTATATCGTCAATACGAAAAATCATTTTATTTTTTAAGAATAATAAACAAGCCGGAATAGTAATTATCTTGAATTTTATCCAAGCAAAAAATTTTTATAAAGGCGAGGAGGGGAAGGAGAAAAAGAAAAATAATTTTTTTAGAAGCAGAAGAACGATTGCCGAATATTTTTTTTCTTAAGATATCCCAAATAACAGTCCAGCCGTTACCAATTTCAATAATTTTTGATTCAGAAAATTCTTTTAATTTTGAAGATAAAAAAGTTTTAGTGAGACGTTGATTATCTTCGTGTTCGTGATAAAGAAAAGGAAAAGAAATTAGAGCAAAACCGGAAGGCTTTAAAATACGTTTGATTTCTTTTAGGGCTTTATCTATATTTTTTAAATATTCAAAAACTTCCAAGCAAAGGACCGAATCAAAATAATTGTTTTCAAAAGAAAGTCCTTCTTCAACATCTCCAAAAGAGATATTAGAATTTGTTTTAATATTTTTATCTACAGCAATTATTTCAGAATTATTAAAAAGATTATCGTATCTTCTATTTTTAGAACCAATATCGATAGTTTTTCCCTTAATGAGATTCTTATTTTCTAAAAGAAGTTTTTCTAAGAGATTTCGATGAAAGGTTTGTTTATAATATTTCCAGATCATATTTTTCGGTAAATATTAAAAATTTTAAGCAAAATTTTGATTTTCAGCAAGAAAAAAGCGTTTATTTTTTTAGGAGAAAAAGAAAAAGATTTTTTAATAGTTTTAAGATATTCTTCAGATATTTCTTCCAGATTTTTAATTTTTATGTCGGCAGAGTATTTTGGCAAATTTTTGGAAACCAAATCGATTTTTTCAAGAAGTTCGTTTTTGTTTTCAAACATTTCTCCCCCGATTTTTACAAGATCAGCGTTTCCTCCACTTGAAAGAGCAATAACCGGAACGCGGCAGGCTAGAGCTTCTAAAATGGAATTAGAGCAAGATTCAAATTTAACCGGAGAAATAAAAATATCCCCAGTTCTAAGATATTCCGCAAGTTTTTCTTGATTGACTGGAGGGATAATTTCTATATTCTTAAATTTTTCAGGAAAATTTCCAATAAGAATAAATTCAAATTTAGAGAAATTTAAATTCTTGTCCAAAAAAGAAAAAAAATCAGATCCTTTATTGGGGTTAGAAGACCAAGAGGAGGAAATAAGTTTTATTCTTTCTTTTGGTTTTTTATTTTGAGCCGGGAAAAATATTTTTTCATCGGGAGCGTTAGGAATAATAGAAAAAGGAGTATTTTTAAATCCGAGATATTTTGATTCTTTAAGAGACCAGTCGGATTGAAAAATAACAAAGTCGGAAATTTTAGAAGAAACTTTTAAAATAAGTTTATCAAAAAATTTCCATTTTTTTCCCCGATGATAGAAAAAAATTGGTCCAAGACGATGAATAAATTTCTTATTGGGATATTTTAATTTTAATTTTAAAGCGGGAATCAAATCTTGATAACTATTGAAAATTATAACGTCGGCTTCCGCGGGTTTTTCTTCGTAAATATTTTTTTTAAGGAGATTATTTTTTAGAGCTTTAAGAAACTGATTACCACCTCCCCAAGGACCGTCTTTTAGTTCAGTTAAAATATTAATTTTTAAATTGGAGGTCATAATACTTTTTATAGATTCCATCTTTGTTTATTAATTCTTCGTGAGTTCCGGATTCGGCGACCTGACCCTTGTTGATGACTATTATTTTATCCGCTTTTATAATAGTTGAAAGACGGTGGGCAATAGCTAAAACAGTTCTACCGGAGCGCGCCTTTTCCAAAGAATCCTGAATTGTTTTTTCTGTTTTAGCATCCAGGGAGCTGGTGGCTTCATCAAGAATGAGAATTTCCGGATTTCTTAAAATAACTCTCGCTATGGCGATTCTTTGTTTTTGTCCACCAGAAAGTTTAACACCTCGTTCGCCTAAAATAGTTTCATATTTTTGAGGAAGATTTTCTATAAATTTATCAATGTTAGCAATTTTAGCGGCATTTTTGGCATCTTTTTCAGTATTTTTTTCCGATGAACCATAGAGGATGTTATTTAATACGGTATCGTTAAAAATAATTATATCTTGAGAAATAAAACCTATTTTTTTTCTCCAGTTTTTAAGGTTGAGTTCTCTAATTTCTTTGCTGTCTATAAAAATTTCACCGCTATCGGGAAGAAAAAGACCGGCTAGTAAATTAGCAATGGTAGATTTTCCCGTACCAGTTGGACCAACTAAGGCAATAAAATCTCCTTTTTTTATCTCAAAATTTAAATTATTAATAACAGGACGGTTTTTTTCGTAGGAAAAACAAATGTTCTTAAATAATATTTTTTCTTTGAATGATTTTATGATTTGTTCTCCTTCTTTTATTTTCATTTTTTTAGCCGTATTTAATTCGTTTTCATAATTCTTAAAAGCAGGAGCGTGCTCAAACATACCAGAAATTGATTGGAGAAAAATATTAGTTTCTGAAAAAAGGCGGAGGAATATATATAAATAAGCAATAATAAACGGCAGACTGGCGATAACATCAAGAAGAAGAATTTTAGAAGAAAATAAAATAAGAGTGATAATTGAAGCCATAACAAAAGTTTCCATAATAAAAGGAATGAAATTTGTTTGTTTTGATTGGTTATAGTTAAAAAGAGCAATATTTTTGGTTATTTTACTAAATCTATTTTTTTCCAAATCTTCTGTTCCGGATATTTTAACAAGAGGAATACTCCCGAGCATTTCAATCATGCGAGAATTAAGATTTTTTGCTTCTTCGGTTAATGCTTGTCCGGTTCTTTTTACTTTATTTAAAATATTTCTAATAAAAGGGAAAAAAAACAGATAAAAAAAGAAGATAGCAACAGTGAGTTTCCAAGAAATAAAAAAAAGAATTATTCCGTAAACAGTAATTTTGCTTAAATTACTTATAAGATTAAGAAGAACAAAAATAAAAGAAACAATACTGTTAGTAAAAACATTGATATTGGTAACTATTTCCCCTGATTTCATAGAATAAAAAAACTTTAAACTGGAATCAGAAACAGCGTTAAAGATGTTGTTTTGTAAATCTCTTTTTATAAAATTCCTGGTTTTTTCCAAGGTGATTGTTTTTAAATAGTTAAAAATACTTCTAAAAATAATCATAACAAGAGCAAAGATAAGAAGTTTTATGAGAACATCAACTTTTTCACCATGGATAAGATATTTTTGAATGTTTTCGAAGGCGGGGAAAAGAGGATTAGCGGATTCAGATATTAAATTTTGAAAAAAAGGAATAATGGCACTAATAGAGAAGCCATCAAAAAGAGAGCTTAATAAGCTAAAAATTACTACAAGAAAAGCAAGTTTTTTGTAGTTTTTCAGGTAAATTAATGATTTTCTAAGATAATAAAACTTAGTTTTTAGATAAAGATTCACTTGCGTTTATTAATACATTATTTGACATAATTTATTTCTTGTTTTTCGAGATAATCAAGAATTCTTTTTGAGGCTAAGGAGTCCAAAAAACCGGTATTTTTAAGAAGATATTTATTTTTTTCTTGCGGCGATATTTGAAGGTCTTCTAATTTATTCTTTTTTAAAAATGAATCTATTT
Organism: Minisyncoccota bacterium; assembly: GCA_028709185.1. Taxonomy (GTDB): domain Bacteria; phylum Patescibacteriota; class Minisyncoccia; order UBA6257; family XYB1-36-10; genus JAQVXM01. The sequence goes on from JAQVXM010000006.1 coordinate 12,961, forward strand.
TTTTATAGGAAACAAATTCAGAAACACCGGGAGATTCGAAAAGAGAACGATAAAAAAAAGAAGGACGATAGGATTCTTTAAGAAATTTCGGAGCAAATATATTAATAGAAAAAACATCAGAGACAGCTGATTCTAAAATACTAGAACTGCAAAAATGAATAGATAGATCAGACAGGGTAAGAGCTTCAAAACTTTTATGAGGGAACCAAGTTTCGTCATCAACTATAAAAATATCGGCGTTTTTTTTAATAAAGTCGGGTTCATTGTGTTTGGGACGACTTTTAACAATTAAAATGGCATTATTTTCTTGGCACCATTTTTTAATGATTTTGATAATATCCGCATACTTAGTTCCAAAAATACTTTCCCAAATGAATTTAAAATATCCCGATGAAACACATTTTAAAAATGATTTGATGCGATTAGGTTCACCGAAGACACGACTAATCCAAAAAGGATCTTTGTTGGTTATATTTAAAGAAAACAAAAGAACAACTTTTTGATTTTGGGGGATTCCGTATTGTTGGCGAATAGTCTTTTTATCAGGAAGAAAATTAAGAGATTCACGAGGAGGAAAGCCGATAGGAATAAACCGAAGATTATTATCTTTTGACAGTGAGTAGGCTTTTAAATAAGAATTAATGGTTTCTTGACTGTAAACAAAAAAACCATCTAGAATTTCAATGAGTTCAGGATCCATTATAAAATGATCTCCAAACCATTGCAGACAAAATAGTTTAAATTTACGTTTTTCTATTTTCTGAAAGAAATTATCAAAAGAGTTTTTTATAAAAGGAAGGGTAAAAATTGTCGAGATTTCGTTTTTTTCTATAAGGGAGAGAAGATTAGATGAATTATCAAAATAAATAATATCAGTTTCTTCAATTCCAGGAATTTTTAGATTTTCTTTTACGAGGGAGTAAGAACTTTTTCCGTAAGTAGGTTTTTTGTTATCTTGGCATAAAATAAAAACTTTTGAATTACGGCGTAAGACTTCAATAATAACAGGAGCATAAGCTTTTATAGAAGAAGAACGATCCAAAAGAAAACCGATATTTTTTTGAATCATAATATTTCAGAACTAAAAAATTCAGAGACGTTATTTTTGATTATTAATTGATGAATGATCTTTTTTAGTTCTTTGTTTTTTAAGTCGGGATTAAATTGGATTCCGGAGGTCGGAGTTTTAAGCCAAATAATTTTATTTTCAGAAAAGATTAAATATTTTTCCATTAACGCTTCCGTAATAATCAATTCTAAACAAACTTTATGAATGAAAGATGCTTGGTTTATATTATCAATATTGGCGGAAGAAATAATAGGGGAGCAAGCTTGAGCGATTATAGGGCCATGATCAATATCGGCATCGACAAGATGGGCAGTGGCGCCAAAAAATTTAACACCGGAAGAAATAGCTTGAAAAAGGGCTTTAAACCCTTTAAAGGAAGGAAGGAGAGATTCGTGAAAATTAATACAGGGAAAGCTGGAGAAAAGAGGAAAAGTTATAAGACGAGAGAAAAAAAGAAAGCAGCAATCAACATTTCCTTGTTTTATTAGCCAATCGTTAGTTTTTTGACTGAAAATATTATTGTCTTTTTCCTCAAAACGAATTTGTGGAAGATGAAAATCAGCAGCAACTTGTTCGATGCCGCAGGGACGATCAGTAATGATTAAATATTGATTTTCAGGCCAGAAATTTTTAGAAATATTATAAAAGGCGTTAAAGGCGCTTCCTCCGGAAGAACTGATAATAGCAATTTTCATGATTTGAAAGGAGATTTTTTGTAAAGAAAAACGGTGTATTCAAAAAAAGAGCTATCGTGTCTGATTTTAAAAAAACGGGTAAGTTTTTCTGTTTTTTTAAGAAGAAAAGCAGGATCGTAATAAAAGTTTTCAGGACTTTTAAAATCGACTCGAGAAGTTAAAACATTAAAGGCGATGCCGATTTTAGCGAGAGACCACATTTTATTGATTAAGCGAAACATAAATTTTTCCATAGCAGCATTACTGGCTTGTAGTTTCTGAGTAAGGAGACCGTTAGCAACAACATAATCAAAACGGTGGCGGTCAGACAGAGCGAAAATATCATTATTAAAAAATTTAGCAGAGGGGTGAATTTTTTTTGCGGCAGTAATCATTTCCGGCACGATATCCAGACCGGTGTAATCAAGAGAAATTTTTTGATGTTTAGCGATTTTTAAAAGACTACCAAAACCGCAACCAACATCAAGGATTGATGGAATTTTATTTGAAGAATGGTCATCTAAAATTTCTAACATAAAACGACAACGCAGATCGGCATCAGTTTGATTTTTCCAATCGGCCCCTTTAGCAGTTGGGCCGTGGGTAATAAAAGTGGAGCGGTAGTGTTTTTTAAAGTTGCGAGTGATAGAATCCATAAAAAGGAGTATAGTGTGGAAATCAGCAAAATTCAATAGTTTTTTATCTTTATGGATGATATTTTATGATTAAAGAAAAACAAAAAAAAAGAATAAAAACAGCAAAGGGAGCCATTATTGTTTTAGGTGGAATGATAAAAAAGAGAGGAAAAAAATGGTTTACATGCGGGTTTAACGAGGGCGATAAATTTGGCGTAACAGGAGACAGACTTAGAGTATTGGCGGGAGCTTTTATTTTTAAAAAATTAGAAAACAAAAAAACAGATTTTAATATTATTGCATCCGGAGGAAAAGTTGAAAAAGAAATTTCTGTAGCGGAAGTAATAAAAGAGGAATTAATAGTTTTAGGAGTGCCAGAAAAAAAAATAAAAGAAGAAAAGAAATCATGCAGCACTTTTCAGCAATTTTTAAACATACAATCGGCGGTTAAAAAAAATAAATATGAAGAGTTGATTTTTATAACAAACGAATGGCACAAACCGAGAGTAAAAATAATTTTAAAAAAAGCGCCTAAATTGGAAAATTTAAGAAAAATGAAAAGAGAAGGAAAAATAAAAATTTTAGGAGCAGAAAGGATAGTTTTAAAAGATAATAAAAAACAGTGGGATAAAAAAATAAAGAGAGCTTATGCAAGCCTTGCGATGAAAAAAAGAATCAAGTTAGAAAAAAAGGGGATTAGAGATATAAGAAATAAAAGATATATTTTTAAGTGAATTTTTTAATAATAAAAAACTGCAGACCGAAGTTTGCAGTTTCTTTTAAATCAGTTAATAAGAGAAAAAGTGACAGGATCTCCACGGTTAATGTTGCATTTTGCAGTTTTGTTTAAAAAACTTTCTAAAAAACGAGAAGGGAATCCTGGAGCATTTGTAGTGCGAAGACCGGAGATATTATCAGTAGTCAATAATTCACCGGTTTTTATATCTTTAGAAGCAATAAGGACACGGCGGAAACCGGAAAATTGTTTTTCGATATCGTTTTTAGGACCATAAATAACTTGGCCAAAAAGCGATCCGTTTTTGATTTCAGCGTTGAGACGGAGGCGTTCTTCGGGAGACATTTTTTTAGCAGATCGAATACTATCCACCATGGACTTAAATTCTAACTTATCAAGAGAAAAAGCGTTGTCCAAAATAGAGGGATCATGTTCTAAAACCAGATGTTTTTCAATAACGGAAGCTCCGAGATTGGCAGCTGCATAAGCGATATCTATTCCTCCGGAATTTTCAGATAGACCCACTTCAACATTGAAGCGTTTTTTTAAATCTAACATGGTGGCGAGATTAGCTGTAGAAGAAGATGAAATTAGATCGTAAGAAGTAAGACAGAAAAGCAAAATGAGATCTTTTACTCCGTAATTGCGGAGAATTTTAACGGAATAAGTCACTTCTTCTAGAGAATCAAAGCCGGTAGAAGCAATAATGGGTCGTCCTGTTTTTGCCACTTTTTTTAAAAGAGGAATGAAAGTAAATTCATAAGAAGAAATTTTATAACAAGAAGGATTGAATTTTTCCAAGAAGTTTACGGCAGTTTCGTCGAAGGGAGTAGAAAAAGATTCCAATCCATATTCATTTGCCAAAGCAGTGAGTTGCGGGAACCAACTCCAGGGGGTAGCGGCTTCTTTATAAAGTTCATAGAGAGTTTTTCCTTTCCAGTTTCCAACAGCTTGAAACCAGGGTTGAGAAGAATCAAGCGTCATGGTGTCGGCGGTATAAGTTTGAAGTTTTATAGCGTCAGCACCGGCTTGAGCGGCGGCTTTTACCAGTTCTTGAGCTTGATAAAAATCTCCTTGATGATTACAGGAGATTTCAGCAATGATAAAAACTGGTTGATTGTTATCAATTAGATGATTTCCAATTTTAATCACAATATTCTCCTTATTAATCCAGAGAGAAGATTATTTTTTGCAAGCGTAAATGATTATTTCACGACCAATTTCAAGTTCGGCGAAACTTTGAAAAAGTTTTCTTTTGAATTTATTATTGTGCTTTGCAAGCGTTTGTTCAAAGAGAACTCTTTTACTATGAATTATTTTTCCTATTTCTGGATGACCGACGTACTGATCACCAAAGAGAATAAACATTTCCAATGGGAAAGTTGATTCTTTTAAAAAAACTTCAAAACCATTTTTCTCTATCAAATTAACGATGGTTTTGACGGAAAAATAATTAATATGCACAGGAGCGGTTACCCACCATTCATTAAGACGATATTCTTGATTAGCGATTGTCTGTAAGGTGTTAAACTCGTTCGGTACTTTAACAATTAAAAGACCGCCATCTGTTAAAATATCTTTAACATTTTTTAGAACGATGGCCGGTTCAATTAAGTGTTCAAGAACATCAAGGAGGACGGCGGTATGAAATTCTTCCGTGACGACTGCTTTTAGATTCTCAATATTCGACTGGATGACATTTAAGTTGTATTTTTCGGCTTCCTTAATTGCCTGAAAAGATGGATCTAAACCAAAAGAATCATAACCTTTCCTTTGGCAGTAATCCAAAAAATTACCAAAACCGCAGCCAATATCGATAATTTTATTGCCGAGCGATTTTGAATCAATAATGTCGAAAATGTCGGCGTACTGAGTATCCAGAAAATCCTGATCTTTTTTCTGAACTTCAGGGGCGGAATCCTGAATTTGTCCTTGATAGTTGCTGCCATAAAATTGATTTTGATAGTAAGCTAAAAGAGTTTCATGGCTAGGCAGAGGGGAAAGATGAAAATATTCTCTCTCTTCATCAAAGACTACGGAAAACTTTTCGGTGTTTTCTTTCATTTTTATCTCCTTTTTTCAATTATTATTTGATTTTAAAATACTGGAAGCAAAATAACTTCTTTTTTTAAAAAAGTCAATTTAAAGAAAATTATTTTTAGATAATTTTGATATTATCAGTAATATTTTTTAAAGCCGATGTTGTCAGTGTAGTGACTGTTAATATTAAAAATATGAGGATTTTTATCTATTAGATTAATGTAATGGGAGATTGGGGCATCAATGGGACTGTTATTAATGATAAATTTTATTACTTCAAAATCCTCAGGGTAATCGATTGTTAGGCGGTAACGGGAAAAATTTTCTGGATTGTTAAGGAAACTTTTTTTTATTTCTTTATTTTTGCGCATAACGGGAGTGACATGTTCATGTTCAGCAGGAAGGCTGGCAGAAGAAGCAGCAAGAGCTAGAAGTTCTTTGGTAAATATTTCACCTCCAATACCATCCGGAAAAGTTTCATAATTTTCAGCAGAGGTGCTGGCAAAGTCAACTGACTGGCTAAAAAAGAGATCAATTAAATTGTTAATTACATTAGGATCATTCAAGGGACAATCGCTAGTAAGTCGGATAATGTGTTGATAATCAGGATAAGCAAGGGAACATTTATAATAACGATCAAGAACGTCATTTTCAGAACCGCGAAAGCAGTCAATATTAAGATGGCGGCATTCATCGACGATGGCATCATTTTCAGAATTAGTTGAGGTGGCGACAATAATTTTATCTATTTTAGAACATAGTTTGTATCTTTTAATTTGATAACTAAGAATTGTGTCTTCGTTGTTAACTTTAAAAAGAACTTTACCTGGTAAGCGAGTGGATTTTAGCCTAGCTTGAATAATGGCAAGAGTAGACAAGGTTTAATCGTTTATAATTCTAATTATTTGGAATGCTTCGGCAAAAGGGCAGCCGATTTCAAGACCCCGATATTGAGCTAAAATTTTTATTCCTTCCAGAGAGCGGGGGTGAGGATACTCTCTTAACTCGTCTTTATATATTTTTAAAATGTCTAATTTTTTGGGTAAAAAATTTGTGATGTTGTTATATTCGGTCGGACAAAAAGCATAAGCTTCATAACTTTTGGTTTGATATTCAGTAGAGGAAGGTGTTTCAAATGCAGAGATTTTTTTAACAGAAAAGTTAGGTTGAGGGCGACAAGCAGTTAGAACTGCCTGAAAAGTCAAACGATGATCGATGTTTAAATCATGAGCATGATGAGTGTAAATAATGTCGGGATTAAATTTATCAATAGCATTTTCAATAATTTTAACTATTTTAAGAAGAGGAATGGAATCAAACTGATTATCAGGAAGTTTTTCTAAAATAAGATTGCTGACTCCAAGAAGTCGAGATACTTCTTTGGCTTGTTGTTCTCTTTTATTAATATCGGCAATGTCGGAACTTCGAGAAGTTTCTCCGTCGCCTAATATAAGAATATTAACGATATCGCCATAAGAAACGTGTTTAAGAATTGTCCCGCCAATTCCTAAAATTTCGTCATCCGGATGAGCGACTGCAATTAAAATATTATTTTTCATATATTTTTACTTGAGCGGTTATTTTATTATCTTTAAATTTAGCTTTAGAAAAATCAAATTTCAATTTTTTTGTTTCTAAAAATGCTTGCGGGTAGTCTTCGGCATCAAGCATTCGTATAATATCATATGTTTTTTTTAAGTTGAAAGAGGGTAAAATTTTGCTTTGTTTCGACTTTCTTCTTTTAAATAGAACTATTTTTCCTTGTTGAGGTTTAGGTTGAATTTTATTATTTGTAATATAGGGAATTATTTTGTGAAAAATATTTTTAGCGGCGCGGCGGAAAATTTCTGTGGCATTGCCTTTTAAATTAAGACTTTTTTGACAGTAAATATCTCCCGCATCTAAGCCCTCATTAACTCTAAGAGCTGAAATCTTAGTATGAGTATGTCCGCGCATAATTAAATTTTGCAGAGGACTGCCTCCTCGTCCATAAGGCAGTTCAGTCATATGAAAAACAATGCATTCAAAATTAGACCAAATTTCTTCCGGAATAATCCATGACCAGTGAGGAAAAAAAATAATTTTAGGATTTATTTTTTTTATTGCGGAAAGGGTAAGATTTTTTTTATCGGTAATCAAAAACCAGTTATTTTTTTTATCTTTTTTTTTCAGACTATCAAATTCTTTAATATTCCAAGATTTAATAGTGGCTACTAAGTAGTTTTCTCTCATAATATTTTATTATAGATTTTTACGGCCGCTTCTAATAACGTTTAAGGAATTCTGACCTTCGTTAAAAATTAAATCAATAACCGATAGATGGGAAATAAAATTTCCCCAAAGCTGATTATAAACAGGATGTTCAAAGTTTTGATATTCAAGTTTGATGTTGTTTTTTATAAAATGATTGTCAGCGTCAATATAGTTTTTAGCTCCGACCGGAGACAGATATTCGTTTGCGCCGATTTTGTGGCAAATATCGCAAAGCAGTTCAGATTTTTTTCCTTGAGGATTTAAATTGGATGAATAAAATATTTGGCAATTCAGACCAAGAATTTTTTTTATCCATAAAGTCAGAGGAATAGAAATATCAACTAAATTAGTAACTTCTTGAGAATAAAAATTACTGAATTCTTCGAAATATTTTTCAAAAAAAGGAGTTTTGACGTAATTTAATTTAATAGATTGCAAATGTTTTTCTTTCCATTTTTGAGAATTGTCCAATACAACTTCATTTATTTTTTGATGATATTTTCCTTTGCTTAAGACGGGAATGGACAGCCATAATTCGCTATTTGGAGATTTGATTCGGTTTCTTTGTTCCCAATCTCTTTTTATATGCTGGACGTGGTCTAAAAATACAAAAGCATCGCACTGATCCATTAGATCAAAATAACCCATCCAAGGGAGATAATTTGGTTGCATAATAACTGCTTTCATACGATAAATAATGGATTAAGAAATAAAAAGAGTCAACTTGATTTTTCTTTGTTTAGTAGTATTATATCGAAAGAATTTTGACAAAAAAGAATATTGGAAAGGGTAAAAACGATGGAATTTATCACGATTAAAAAATATTTAAGCGGCAACTTTGATCGAGATATCAATTATGGAGAGCTGAAAAAATTAAAGGCCATTGAAGTTGATCAGGATTTAAAATTTTTACCGATTATTAATAATTATTTTTTATTAGAACGGTACAGGACGGAAGGATATAAAATTATTCCAATTCGGAGAATTTCAAAAAGTGATTATAATTTTCGGAATGATTTTCCGAGAAGAGTTATGGTTGAAATGACGGGAAGGTGCAATTTGACGTGTCGAATGTGTCCGAGAAAAGAGATGAAGCGTCCCTTGGTTGATATGGATAAGGAGTTGTATAAGAAAATAATAGACGAGTTAGATAAACACGGGATTGATGCTTTTTGGTTTTTTCATTTTGGAGAATCTATTTTGCATCCAAATTGGAAAGAGTTGGTCAATTATGTTGGAGGGAAAAAAAGACTTGGCATAACTTGGTTTTCTACAAACGGAGTTAAATTCAATGAAGAAGCGATTGATTTTGTTTTAAATTCCGGAATTACTTTTCTTAATTATTCTTTGCATGGAACAAATGAAAAGACATATAGCTTTGTTTCTCCAAAAGAAAATTATTCCATTGTTCGCGGACATTTGGAAATGATACTTCAAAAAAAGAAGGAATTAAGAAGAGGTCCTATAATTCATATTCAAATGATCGACCAAGAGGGGACTTTTCATAATATTGATGAATTTTTGGAAACTTTTTATCGAACCGGAGAAATACTTAGCGTTATTTCTTTAGAATATACCGGTATGGTGGAAAACAAGGATTATGGATTAAAACGAAAACGACCCCTATTAAGAAAATGCAATCGAATTTTAAGGGGGGATTGTTTTGTTGATTGTTCCGGTTTTGTAAAACTTTGCGACGCAGATTATGACAGTCGCAGAGCTATTGGTAATTTAAAAGACAATACTCTTTATGAACTTTGGAATTCTCCAAAAAGAAAAGAAGTTTATGATCTGAATAAAAAGGGGAGAATATTTGAACTTGAGTGTTGTCGTGATTGTGTTGATTTTGATCTTTAAAAAAAATATAAAATTCCCGCTAATAAACAAGGCGGGAATTTTTTATAATATTTTATTTTAAAAAGCCAGAAATATCTTTTAAAAATTCTTTTGTGTTTTTAAAAAGAATAACTTTAAACCCAAGGCGGGAAGCGGAAGAAATATTATCCAATGAGTCGTCGATAAAAAGGCATTCGGAAGGGTGACAATTTATTTTTTTGATTAATATTTTAAATATTTTTTTAAACGGCTTAACAGAGGAGACAGAAGAATCACAACTGTAAATCTGAAAATCAAAATATTGTTCGGGGCTGTGTTTTGATTTTATAAAATTTCTCATTTCCGGAGTGAGATTAGAAAGAAGGGCTGTTTGATGATTTTTTTTTATTTTTTTTATGGCATCTATTATTTCCGGATAGAGTCGATATGATTTTAAATAAGCTTTAGATAGAGCAGCGGGATTTATTTTTGAATCTATTTTAAGATTAAAATGACGAATTATTTTGTTCCAAAAAGAAAAACTATCAAGTTTTCCTTTGTAATAATCAAGATTTATTTTTTTAGTTTCTTTTCCTATTTCTTCCG
>JAQVXM010000042.1 GCA_028709185.1 Minisyncoccota bacterium
CTCCATTTTTTACCAATTCCGGAAGAGCGACGGCGTTAGCGGCAATAACCGGAAGACCGGAGGCTAGAGCTTCCAGAGTGACAATGCTCTGGAGTTCGGCGGTGCTGGCGATAACGAAACAGTCGGCAATTCTATAAACGTTATTTAAATCTTTATCGGAAACAAAACCAATAAAATGGACTCTGTTTTGAATTGAAAGTTTTTTCGCCAAGTTTTCAAGGTTTTCTTTTTCAGCGCCAATTCCGGCAATGACAAAATGAAGATCAATATTCGGAATTATTTTAGAAATAGCTTTGATTATCAGATCGATGTTTTTTTCTTTATCTAACCGGCCGACATAAAGAATAGTAGGCTTGTTTGGAAGTTGGTATTTTTCTTTTAAATAATCTCCGTTATTTTGAGGATTAAATCTATTTAAATCTATGCCGCAAGAAATGGCTTTTATGTTTTTTAGATGACTTCTTATGAGTTTAGCGGCAGATTCAGTAGGAGTGGTGACTAAATTAACTTTATTAAAGATGCGAAATAAATCCGTCCAAGCAATTTTTTTTATTAAGTTTTCGATAAATTTAGGAAGATGCAGATAATGAGTAAGATTTTCAGGCATGAAGTGGTTGGTAGCAACAATTGGCAAGTGATTTTTTTTGGCGAAAGAGATGATGGTGCGGCAAACAGAAAAGTGACTTTGAATATGGATAATGTCCGGTTGAAATTCTTTAATAATATTTTTGATTTCTTTTTTTATAAAAAAAGGAAGGGAAAATCTGAAACCAGGGTAGAAAAAAATAGGCAAGGAACTTATTCCAAAAACAGTAATGCCGTTGATTTCCTCTTTGGTATTTCGAAAAGATTTTGAAGGAGCAATAACAATTACGGTGTGTTTGTTTTTTTCTAAATAATGAGCCAGTCTTTGAGCAAAAAGAGAGGCTCCGTTAACGTGCGGATAATAAGTGTCGGCGGCGATGATAATTTTCATAGTGTTAAATTATAATTTTAATTTTTTTATAATAATATAAAGAATGAAAAGCAATCCTCCGATAATAAGAGCAGAAGAGTAATAGTCAAGATATTTTCCTATTTCAAGATAAGCGTTGCCGAAAAAAAATCCAATAATAAAGAAGATTGAGGATTGAATAAGAGTTATAAAAAAACAAGTGATAAAAAATTGACGGTAAGGAATCTTAAGATTGCCAGCGGCGATAAGACCAGTAAATCCCAATCCATGAAGAAGTTTGGAAAAAAAGAGAGCTTTTTTGCGGTGCGAGTTGAAATAAGTTTTAGCTTGAAGAAGATTTTTTTCGTTAATCTTAAAAATTTTTTTGAATTTGTCGAGATATTTTTCACCCCATCTTCCCAGTCCATAATAAAAAGAGTCTCCAATAATGTCGCCGATTATTACCAAAAGAAAAGTCGGTAAAAAATTAAGAAAACCGGAAGTGATAAAAAAACCGCAGATTACTGTCAATATCGGTCCTTCTATAACGACTAAAGGAAAAATAATGAGATATTTATATTGAATAATTAGAGATATTGTTTGATCCATTTCTTAAAACAGAAAAAATAATTATTTTAAAAATTATACCACTTATTTTGTGTTTATATGTTTAATATCTGTTTTCCTTTGCTTTTTGGGAGAAAATAGAGCACACTTTTAGTATTAATTATTTATAGTAGATAACTTGTAAACATATGGGAGATTTTAAACGGGGCGGAGACAGGCGTTCTGGCGGAGGAGACAGGGGCGGGTTTTCAAGACGGGATGGAGGCGGAGGAGGAGGGAGGACAAATTTTCAGAGAAAAAGCTGGGGAGGAGGCGGAGACAGGGACCGAGGTCCGGCTGTCAAACATCAAGCGGTTTGCGATCAATGCGGGCAAACTTGCGAGGTGCCTTTTCGGCCGACTGAAGGAAAGCCGGTTTTTTGCGATAATTGTTTCAAAATAAAAAAAGAAAGAGAAGGAGGAAGAGAAAGGGAAGGGGAGAGATTTTCAAGGAAAAATTTTGACGGATACAGGGTTTCAAATAGAAATAATTTTCAAAGTGGCGTTGAAAATAGGGGAGACGGCGATGAAGTAAAAAAACAGCTGGAAATTTTAAATGGAAAAATTGACCAATTGATAAAAACAATGGAAATTATGGCGAGTGCAAAGTCATTAGCGGCAGAAGAAAAAAAGATTTCTGATGTTAAGATAAAGAAACCGGCAAAAAAAGTTTCCAAGGGAAGAAAAAAATAATTAAAAATTCAGTCAGGCTCGTAAAAAAATTCTCCGGTATTATCGGAGAATTTTTTTATAAAATCGCGCGTTAAGATAAGATTTTTAATTTGCGTTTAATTTTTAAATATATTTAAAGGATTAAGAAGGAAGTTTTCAACACGGAAAAAAATATTTTTTTGGTATAATTTAAGAAAGTGTCAGAAATTTTTTTACAATTAGGAGTTGTGATGGGGGTGGCGATCATAGTGACGGTTGCGACAAGATTTTTAAAACAACCTTTGATTGTCAGCTATATAATTACCGGTCTTATCATTAGTATCGGCATCGGTAATGTTTATGATTTTTCCGTTTTGGAATCTTTTGCTCATCTTGGAGCAATTTTACTTTTATTTTTAGTTGGTCTTGGATTGAATCCGGAACTGGTTAGAGAAATGAGTCGGACGGCTTTTTTGACCGGACTGGGACAAATAATATTTACTTCGATTTTGGGATATTTAATCGGAATTGCTTTAGGATTTAATGAAATTACCTCTTTATATCTTGCGATAGCTTTTACTTTTTCCAGTACGGTTATCGTAATAAAAATTTTACACGAAAGAAAAGATGAAGAGGATCTTTATGGAAGAATCGTTATCGGCCTGCTTTTAGTCCAAGATTTGGTAGCGATGATTTTTCTTATATTTGTTTCCGCTTTCAGCAAAATCGGAGAGGGAGGAATAGGAAGTTTAATAAGTTTATCCTTGTTTAATTTATCGGTGATTGCGCTTTTTTCTTTTGTTTTGGGATATTACTTAATTCCGAAAGTAGACAGGATTTTTGCTAAAAATTCAGAAGCGCTTTTTATTTTTTCTTTGGCGATTTGTTTTGCGGTGGTGGCCGCTTTTTATCTTCTTGATTTTCCAATAGAAATCGGAGCGCTTTTAGCGGGAGTAATTTTAGCTTCCTCTCCTTATCAAAGAGAAATAGCATCGAGAATCAAGCCGTTGCGGGATTTCTTTTTGGTTATCTTCTTCGTTATGATGGGGTTTTCCATGAGTTTAGAAAGTATAACGCAATTTTGGAAAGAAGCGGCGGTTTTTTCAATTTTTATTTTGCTAGGCAATCCACTTGTCATGATGATTGTGATGAGACTTCTTGGATATTCCAAAAAAACAGGATTTTATTCAGGACTAGCCATTGCTCAAATCAGCGAGTTTTCTTTAGTTCTTCTTGCTTTAGGGGCGACACTCAATCATATCAATCAGGAAATGGTAAGTTTTGGAACTTTGGTCGGACTTATCACGATAACAGCTTCTTCTTATATGATTTTTTATGCGGATAAGCTTTATAAATTATTCAAGGATTATCTTTTTATTTTTGACGTAAAAGAAATAAAAGAAAAAGAAGGAAAAAAGAGAGAAAAGAAATATGGCGTGGTGGTTTTTGGGTTTCATCGATTAGGAGGGGGAATTATGAAATATCTAAAAAAAATGAGGACACCGGTTTTGATTGTGGATTATGATCCGAAAGTAGTGGAAAATTTAAGAAAAAAGAAAATAGACGTGCAATTTGGGGATGCCAGCGATTTATCTTTTTTAGAAACTTTGCCGCTTCGAAAAGCAAAACTGGTGGTTTCCACTATTCCGGAAATTGAGGATAATCTAATAATTTTAAAATACTTGGAAAAAATAAAAGCGAGGGCGGCAACTATTATGGTGGCGGAATATTATGAAGATGCTAAAAAGCTTTATCATGAAGGAGTGGAATACGTAGTGATGCCACCGCATCTTGGAAGGAGGTATATCGGAGAACTTGTGGGAGAAATGAAGTTTGATAAGAAAAAATATTTCAAAGAAAGAAAAAAGCATTTGAAAGAAATTGCTTTAATAGGGGAATAGAAGAGCAATAAAAAGAAAAAAATTTTGATTTTAATATAAAAAAGCTTGCGACAAATCTTCGAAAAAAAGGGCTAATCATCATCATTTTTTTAGCTGTTGTTTTTTTAAATAGTTTTTCGTTAGGAGCGGAAGAGTGGTAATAAGGTAGCTTGCTTACGCAAGCTAAAAAATATTATTAACTTTTAAGATAATCTCTATAGAGAGGGATAAAAAAATCCCTCGCTTTCAAAAGCGAGGGGGAGAGAGAAAACTATTCGGAGATGGAGGTGGAGGCGGAAAAAATTTTAGAGGAAGAGAAAAAATCGGTTTTGAACTCTCCATCTATAAACTGGAAAAGTTCTGGCGGTTTTTCCGAAAGAAGATAAAAATTTGATTTTTTATTCTGATCTTCTAATTTTACAAGCCATTTTCCGTCAACTTCTATGGATAAAATGGTTTTTTGAAAAGTATCCATAGGAAGTTTATTCTCTCTGAAAATAAAATCTTCAGCAGGAAGAAAAGAGAAAAAAGAGAAAGAGGAGAATATAAAAATAAGAAAAAAAAGTAAAAAACAGAAAAAGTGTATTTCCTTATCGCTTTTCGTGTTTTCTCCAAAAAACAAAGCAGTGAGATTAATAACTATTCCAACAAAACAGGAAGCTATGGTTAAAAGAAAACTACACAACATTTTTTTCTCCTTTTAGGGAAAATTTAGTGTAAATAATTCTTGGTGTATTTTATGAAAGTTTATTATTTTTGTCAATATGGCGGGGGAATTATAAATGTGCGATAATGGACGGATAAATGAGCAGTTATTATAAACCGAACAGAAATCCAAATTGGAATTACGGAGGAGCAAATTTTCGCTTAAGCCGTTCTAAAATTGATTTATTCATTGAATGTCCGCGATGTTTTTATATAGATAATAAACTGGGAGTGGCGCGTCCGCCCGGATATCCTTTTTCTTTAAATTCGGCAGTGGATACTCTTTTAAAAAAAGAATTCGATATTCATCGGGCAAAAGGCGAACCGCATCCTTTGATGAAGGAATACGGGATTGAAGCGGTGCCGTATGTGAATGAAAGAATGGATGAGTGGAGGGATTCTTTGAGAAGAGGAATTCAGTTTTTTCACGAACCGACGGGACTTCTTATTTCCGGAGGAGTGGACGATGTTTGGGAAAATACAAAAGGAGAGTTGATTATTGCGGATTATAAAGCGACAAGCAAAGACGGAGAGGTGAATTTGGACGCGGAATGGCAAAATGGATATAAAAGGCAAATGGAAGTTTATCAATGGCTTTTTAGAAAAAACGGGTTTAAAGTTTCGAATATCGGTTATTTTGTCTATGTAAACGGGAAAACGGACAGGGAAGCTTTTGATGGCAAGCTGGAGTTTGATGTA
>JAQVXM010000043.1 GCA_028709185.1 Minisyncoccota bacterium
GACACTCCGATTTTTCTTACGAAGTTTCCCGCGCTCTTGCCGCAGTTGAAGGCGCGATTCTTTTGGTTGACGCGACTCAGGGCATTCAAGCTCAAACTCTCGCCAACTTTCATTCCGCCCGTCGTTCCGGCTTAAAAATTATCGGCGTTTTAAATAAGGTCGATATGAACCCGCCTCATCTTGAAGAAATTACCGAAAAAACAGCGAAACTTATCGGCTGTCCTAAAGAAGAAATTTTGCGTGTTTCTGCCAAAACCGGGCAGGGTGTGGAAGATTTAATTAAAGCGATTATCCAAAAAATTCCGCCTCCTTTTTCGGATAAAAAATCGTCTCTCGGCGCTCTTATTTTTGATTCTGTTTATGATGATCATAAGGGCGACATCGCCCACGTCCGTGTTTTTAACGGTTCTTTAAAATCCGGCGAGGAAGTTTTTTTATCTGCCGCCAACGCTTCTTTTAAAATTAAGGAAGTTGGTTTCTTTCATCCGGAAATGAAAAAATCAGAAAAAATTTCTGCCGGTGAAATCGGTTTTATAGCGACCGGTTTAAAAGATCCGGAAAAAATAAAAATCGGCGACACTGTTCTTAATAACAAATCGGATCGTCCTCTTTCCGGTTATAAAGAACCGACTCCGGTTGTTTTTGTTTCTTTTTATCCGAGTGAAGAAAGCGA
Organism: Minisyncoccota bacterium; assembly: GCA_028709185.1. Lineage (GTDB taxonomy): Bacteria > Patescibacteriota > Minisyncoccia > UBA6257 > XYB1-36-10 > JAQVXM01. Next base: position 674 of record JAQVXM010000043.1, read on the forward strand.
TTACGACGAATTAAAGCAGGCTCTAAGCCGTCTTAAAATGAATGATTCATCGCTCACTTTTGAAACTGATCGAAGCGAAGTTTTGGGTCGGGGATTTAAATGCGGTTTTTTGGGACGCCTCCATTTTGAAATTATTTTTGAAAGATTGAAAAGGGAATTCGGTCTTTCGCTTGTTAACAGTTTTCCTTCCGTTGCTTATATTATTAAAAAAGGCGGAAAAGAATTTAATATTTATAATCCTAAGGATTTTCCCGATGATTTTGATGAGGTTTACGAACCACTAGTTAATCTTGAAATAATTTCTCCTAATATTTTTTTAAACGGTATTATGCAGTTGAACCGAATTTTTCACATGAAAGAAATAACTACGGAAAATTTTGACGAAGAGCATATTATCTTTAAAGCCAAAATGCCTCTGGCTGATCTTATCCGCGATTTTGACGATAAACTTAAATCTGTTTCCGAAGGTTACGCTTCTTTTAGTTATGAATTTTCCGGTTATGAAAAAGGAGCGGTGGAAAAATTGGAAATTTTAGTTGCGGGCGAAGTTGTTTCCGGCTTGACTCGTGTAGTGGCAAAAGACGAAGTGGATTACGAAGCGAGAAAAATGGCGGAAAAATTAAAAGATCTGTTGCCGCGCCAGCAATTTGCTCAAGCTATTCAAGGGAAAGCCCATGGCCAGATTATCGCTCGTGAAACTATTCCTGCTTTGAAAAAAGATGTTACCGGTTATTTGTATGGCGGCGACCGCACTCGTAAAATGAAATTATGGAAAAAACAGCAACGCGGCAAGAAACGTTTGAAAGCAACCGGCCGCGTAGATATCAAACCGGAAATTTTTAAAGAGCTTCTTAAAAAATAATTTTTAATACGGATGGATTTCCTAAAAAAATGCGTCTTGTTATAATGCTTATATGAAAATAGGAGCTCACGTTTCCGTTGCCGGAGGATTTTATAGGGGAGTGGAAAACGCGCAAAAAATCGGCGCGGAAACTTTCCAAATTTTTGGCGCCTCTCCGCGTCAGTGGCAGGCTAAAATTCCTTCGGTTTCTGAAATAAAAAAATACAGGGAAGCTTTAAAAAAATCCGGTCTTGGTCCGGTTTTTATTCATTCCGCTTATCTTGTTAATCTTGCTTCCCCGGTGTCCGACTTAAGAAAAAAATCAATTGCCAGTTTAACCGCTCATCTTAAAATTGCGGAAGCGCTCGGCGCTTTTGGATTGATTTTTCATGTCGGTTCTTCTAAAAAAATGGCCAAAGAAAAGGGGATTGATTTTATTTTTCAAGGCATAAAAGAAGTTTTAAAAAACGTTAAAGGAAAATCAAAACTGATTTTGGAAAATGACGCCGGCGGAGGCGGCAAAGTCGGCGGATTGGAGGAAATTGCCGAGATTATTAAAAAAGTTAAATCCAATCGAATTGATATTTGCTTTGACACTGCTCACGCTTTTGAATCCGGAATGATTAAGGAATATTCCTCGGCTGAATTAAAAGATTTCTTTTCCGTTTGGGATAAAAAAATTGATCTTAAAAAAATAGCTGTCATTCACGCTAATGATTCCAAAACCGCCGCGGCTTCTCATCATGACCGCCATGCTAATATTGGTGAAGGATATATCGGCTTATCCGGATTTAAAAATTTATCAAAAGTGCCTCACCTTAAGGATATTCCTTGGATTTTGGAAGTGCCCGGATTTGACGGTAACGGTCCTGATAAAAAAAATATTGATATTCTAAAGAAAATAACAAAATAAAAATGCCTGAACTTCCGGAAGTGGAAACAATAAAAAGAGATTTGGAAAAAGTTGTTCTGAAAAAAAAGATAAAAGAAGTGAAAGTGGAAAAGAAGAAAATAGTGCGGGGAGATGCCGCTGAATTTGTTAAGGAATTAAAAGGAGGAATGTTCGTTAAAATTTCCCGTGTCGGAAAACTTTTGATTTTTCATCTCTCGAGCGGTCTGTTTTTATTAGTGCATTTAAAAATGACCGGCCAGCTTATTTTTAAGAAAAAAGAAAAAATAACTGCCGGTGGACATAATATTTCAAATAAAGATTTGGAAAATTTGCCGAATAAGTATTCGCGCATAATTTTTACTTTTGCGGATAAAAGCCGTCTTTTTTTTAACGACATTCGCCAGTTCGGCTATATGAAGCTGGCTAGTGAAAAAGAAAAGACGGCAATAGAAAAAAAATACGGACTCGACCCGCTTTCTTCCTCTTTTACAAAAGAATCTTTTTTGGAATTATTGGAAAATAAAAAAGGGAAAATAAAAACGTTTTTATTGAATCAGAATCTCATCGCGGGAATCGGTAATATTTACGCGGATGAAATTTGTTTTGAAGCAAAAGTCCGACCGGATAGAAAAATAGACAATCTGACAAAAAAAGAAAAAGAAAAAATATTTTTATTATGCAAATTAATTTTGAAAAAAGCGGTTAAATATAAAGGAACCACTTTTCGTGATTTTAGAAATGCCCATGGAAAGCCCGGAGGATTTTCTAAATTTCTGAAAGTTTATCAAAAAGAAAAAAGTTTATGCCCAAGTTGTCATCGGGCAAAAATAGAAAAAATGAAAGTCGGCGGACGCGGAACAAGATTTTGCCCCTACTGCCAAAAATAAAAAATTATTGATAACTTTTTTTATTTCTTATATACTTACTTAGCCTTTTATAATTAGTTCATATAAAAAATGTCAGAAAACAATAAAGAACAAAACAATATTTATATTATCGCAAGCTCCGTTATCGTTGCCGGTCTTCTTATAGCGGGAGCTGTCGTTTATGATTCCGGTCCTTCAATTAAAAATGGAGAGCAAGCAAATGTGGAAGAATCTCTCGGTGCAAAAATAGAGATATCCGTTTCTCCTGTTTCTGATTCCGATCATGTTCTCGGTAATCGAAATGCTCCGGTTAAAATATTCGAATATTCTGATCTTGAATGTCCTTATTGCGGAAGATTTCAAGAAACTATGTTGAACGATATTAAAGCTGATTATATCGATTCCGGTAAGGTTGCTTGGGTTTATCGACACTTGCCTTTAAATAATCATGTCGGAGCAAAAAAGAAAGCGGAAGCTTCCGAATGCGTTGCTGAGCTTGGAGGTAATGAAGCTTTCTGGAAATTTGCCGATGAACTTTTCAAAAACGAGCAATTGGAGGTTTCTAAACTTTCTGAGCTTGCGAAAAGTATCGGAGTTGATGAAAAATCTTTCAGTTCTTGTCTTGAGAGTGGTAAATACATTCCTTTAATAGATGCGGAAGCGGCAGAAGCCGGAAAAAACGGTGCTGAAGGAACTCCTTTTTCTCTTGTTTTTAATGAAAAAGGATATGTAGACACTATTCCGGGCGCTTATCCTGCGGACTTCATAAAATCTGTTTTAGATAAAGCTCTGGAAAATTAATTTTCTCTTTTAAACCCGCCCTTTCTGTAAAAAGGGCGGGTTTTTTGTTAAAATATACTTATGGAAAATCTTCTTAAAAACTTTCCGGAACAATTTTCTTTTCAACCGGAAATAACTAATCCGGAAAATCTAAAAAAAACTGATAAATTTATTGTTGCCGGCCTTGGCGGCTCTCATCTTCCTGCTGATTTTATTAAAACGGCTAATTCTAAAATTGACCTTTTAATTCATCGCGATTATGGTTTGCCCCGCGTTCCTGATTATTTTTTAAATGAATCTCTTATTATTTGTTCCTCCTATTCCGGCAACACCGAAGAAACGCTTGATGTTTTTAGCGAGTCCTTGAAAAGGGGATTGAGTCTTGCTGTTATTTCCTCAGGTGGAGAACTTCTTCGACTCGCCGAAGAAAACAAAATTCCTTTTATAAAAATTCCTGCCGGTTTTCCGCCTCGCCTTGCTCTGGGTTTTTCCACTCTTGCTCTTCTTAGTTTTTTAAAAGAAGAAAAAGAAATAACTGAAATCAAATCGCTTTCCGCTGCCACGGATTTTTCTTTGCTAAAAGAAAAAGGAAAAGAACTGGCGGAAAAAATAAGAGGAAAAATTCCTGTTGTTTATTCCTCTTCTGAAAATTTTTCTTTGGCTTATTTTTGGAAAACTGTCTTAAATGAAACCGGCAAGACTCCCGCTTTTTTCAATATTTTTCCGGAATTAAATCATAATGAAATTGAAGGTTTTGATTTTTCCGATATTTCTCGCCCTCTTTCCGAAAATTTTATTTTTATTTTTTTATCAGACGCCAAAAGCCACTCGAAAATTTTAAAAAGAATGAATATTACCCGCGAACTTTATGAGAACAGGGGATTATTTGTTATTGATGAAAATTTAATGACGGACGGCGGTGTTTGGAAAAAAATCTTCTCCTCGGTTTTACTTTCAAGCTGGCTTGCTTTTTATTTGGCTGAATTTTATGGTTCTGCCCCTGAAAAAGTTCCTCTTATTGAAGAGTTAAAAAGCTTGATGAAAAAATAAAAAAATACTCCGCAAACTTTTTTAGTTAGTGGAGTATTTAAAAATTTTAGAAAAACCAATTAATTATTAAATGCCAAAATACAATAATAGTTGAAAAGAAAAGAATAGTTAAAAAAGTTCCTGGTTCTAGTGTGGGTTTGTGTGTTGGTCTCATAACTTTCTCCTTTT
>JAQVXM010000044.1 GCA_028709185.1 Minisyncoccota bacterium
ATCAGAGGTGCGACTGAAGGATTTAGTAGAACTTCTTTCTAAATCGCGCATGGGAACTAAGGGGCTTATAATTATCGGGCAGGGAAATAGCGATTTATTCATAAAGGCATCACCTTCTTTACGAAGAGAGATGGTAGAGGAAATGCTTGGGCTTAGAGAATTTCGCTTAAAGAAACAAGAGGCGGAAAGAAAATTAAAGGCGACGGAATTTAATATGGAAAAAGCCGGAGCTCTTCTTCTTGAAATAGTTCCGCATTTGAGAATTTTAAAAAAACAGACGGCAAAGTGGGAAAAGAGAGAGGAGATAAAGAACGAACTGGAATCTTTGGAAAACGAGTATTTTGGTTCGCAAATAGAGAAATTTCAATCAGAATATCTAAGAGTGGATCCGGAGATGAATGATGTGGAGAGAAAGATATCATTTGAAAAGAAAGAATTGAAAGATTATGAAGAGAAATTAAAAAAAATAGAAAATTCCAGGCCGGAAAGCAAAGAAAGAGGAGAAAAACTAAGAAGGGAGAGAGAGATTTTGATTTTAGAAAAAAATAAATTAGAAAAAGAAGCGGGCGGAATGGATGTGAGAGTAGAAATTTTAGAAGAAAGAAAAAAAGAAGCCGGCGCCAAAGCGGAATACGGAACTTTGTTTTCTTTTGCTAAAAATTTTTACGAAAAAGCGAAGATGGTTTTGAAAGGAGGAGTGTCGGTTATAGAAGCAGAAAAAATTTTAAAAGAAGCTGTTTTATCTTTTGAGAGAATATTTTCCGCAGGATCGGAGAATTTAGAGAAAGAAATTAAAGAAGCTAAAGAGAAAAAAGAAAAATTAAAGGAGAAAATAAAAGGATTTGATGAAAAGTTAAAAGTGGTAGTTCAAGAAGAAGAGGAAGTAGGAAAAGGATTGGAAAATTTTACAGAAGATTTCAGAAAGGCTTTTACTCTTGTCGAGGAAAGGAGAAAAAAAATAGCAGAGCTTGAAACGATTCTTGGAAGACTTTCTTTAGAAAAGGAAAGATGGGGAATGAAGATTACCGATTTAAAAGAAGCAGTTCGTCAAGCGGGAAGGAATTGGGATGAATTTTACGGAAGAGGAGTAAAAGAAAAAATTTCCGAGGAAAATTTGCCCGATATTGAGAGAAAAATTTTTAGATTAAGAGGAGAACTTGCATCAATCGGAGAAGTGGATGAGAGTTTAAAAAAAGAGGCGGAGGAAACCGAAGAAAGGCATAATTTTTTGGAAAAACAGTTAGCGGATTTAGAAACAGCAGCAAAGGATTTAAGAGAAGCAATTATTGAGCTTTCGGAAAAAATTCATATTGAATTTGATGCGGCAATGATGGAAATAAATCGAGAATTTGAAAAATTTTTTAGTTTAATGTTTAAAGGCGGAAAAGCAAAGATGAAACTTGCAAAAACGAAGAAAAAAACGGAAGACTCAACGGAAAGAGGAGAGGGGGAAAATTTAGAAAGTGGATCAACTTTTATTGAAACAGAAGAGGAAGAGATAGAAGCGGGGATAGACTTGGATTTATCTTTGCCAAAAAAGAAAATAACCGGACTTGATGTTTTATCCGGCGGGGAAAGAAGTTTAGTTTCTATCGCGGCTTTATTTGCTCTTATTTCTGTTTCACCTCCACCGTTTCTGGTTTTGGATGAAGTGGATGCTCCTTTAGATGAGAGGAATGCATTGAAATTTGCAGAGATGGTGAAAGATTTTTCGAAAAAAGCGCAATTTGTAGTTGTGACACATAATCGGGCAACAATGGAAATGGCGGATGCGCTTTATGGCGTGACACTTGGAGAAGACGGCGCTTCCAAAGTGGTGTCGTTAAAAATGACTGACTAATTTTTAATCATTTGACAAAATATAATATTGAGAGTTAGTATGTTTTGAGTTGAAGGCGGTTTCTAAAAAAAAGAAAGGAAGATATTAAAAATGAAATGCAAAGAAATTAATTGTAGCGGAGAAATTGATGAAAGCGTGTCTGTGCCTATGAGAATCGGATGTTTTTCTTTTGATTTTGGTTTTGCTTGTTCAGTGTGTGGGCGAATATATTGGAAAGACGGAACGTCTGTGAAAAACAGGCAGGGGAACGATTGTTTTTTACAAGGAGATGAAGTGGTATGTAAGAACAAAGAGCGAGTGGAAATAAGTCGATTTGCTGTTGGAAGTTAAGAATTCTATTATTTTAAAAGCCTGGAATAAATTCCGGGCTTTTCTTTAGGTATTGATTTTTTAGAGATAGTTTGTATAATGGGAAACATATTATGTTGGCTATTAAATTCAGAAGAATAGGAAAAAAACACCAAGCTTCTTACAGAGTGGTGGTGATGGAAAAAAAATCCAAACTGGGAGGCAAATTTTTAGAAGATTTGGGTTTTTATAATCCTCATACCAAAGAATCTCAAATAAATAACGAGAGAATTTTACATTGGATAAAAAATGGCGCAAAGCCGACCGATACGGTTCATAATTTATTAATAAGCAAATCGGTTTTGGAAGGGAAAAAAATCTCGGTTCATGCTAGAATAAAAAAAGGGGAGGAAGCGGTAAAAACTGAGATGGTTAATAAATAGGAAAGAAAGTGTTGTTTGACAGATAGATTTATTTTTGATACAATTAGAAAATAGAAAATTAAAGAAAGGTCGATTGAAAAGAACAAATTGATTAGAAAAAAGAAAAGATGTCTAATCCAGTTGATCAGGAGTTCTTGGAATTTTTAGCAAAATCCATTGTAGACAATCCGAACGATGTTAAAGTCGTGAGGAAAGTAGACGAACTTGGAGTTTTGCTTGAACTTTCGGTTAATCCGAAAGATATGGGTCAAGTTGTCGGAAGACAAGGGGCCACAGCCAAGGCAATCAGATCACTTCTTAGAATTGTCGGCGTTAAGAATAACGCTCGGGTAAATCTTAAAATAATGGAGCCTGAGGGTTCAACCAGACGTCAAAATAATTCTGGAGTTGATGAAGCAGTAGCTGATTTAAACTTCTAAATAAAAGTTTTTAAACAAAAATCCTTCTGTTTTATCAGAAGGATTTTTGTTTACAGAGGTTTTATAAAAAATTAGACTTTTTCTAATTTTTTAATATAATATAAAAATCATGAAAGAATCAGTTAATAATATAAAAAAAGGTGATTTTGTTGTTTTGGATCGAGAACCATATGAAGTGATTGATCGAGAACATATAGCAATGCAACAAAGAAGAGCTGTTGTGAAACTTAAGGTCCGTAATTTGAAAAATGGAAAAGTAAAGGAAGAATCGATGTTATCACAGGGTGAAATAGAAGTGCCGGAAGATTTAGAAAAAAAGCCGGCGGTTTTTGCTTACAATAAAAAAGACGAATTTTGGTTTCATGAGGTGGGGAATCCGGGAGTGAGATTTATGTTGAAGGAAGAGTTGATAGGAGACAAAAAACTTTTTCTAAAACCGAAAATGGAAATTTCTTTGCTTTTTTACGGAGAAGAAGTAATAAGCATAAAATTACCGATAAAAGTGGAATACGAGGTGGTGGAGGCTCCTCCTGTTATAAAAGGAGCGACAGCTTCCGGAGGAAATAAGCCGGCCAAGATTGAAACGGGAGCGATGGTAGCAGTGCCAATGTTTATAGAAACAGGGAGTAAAATAATTGTGAATACAGAAAGAGGAGAATACGATTCTAAGGCTTAAAGATTTTAAAAATAAAATATAATTAGATTAAAAATAATATTTTAAGTTAGTTTTTTGGCGTTTTTAAGATAATATTTTTTTTCAGGAGTGATTATTTTAGTGCGGATAAGAGATTTTAAATAAGCGGAAGTTTTTAGTTTTTTAGCCAAGTCGTAAGCGAAAGAGCGGACATAAAAGCCGGAGGAAACAAGAAGGCTGATTTTTAATACGGGCGGAGAATATTCAAGGATGGAAAAATCGTAAAGAATAATCTCGGTTTTTTTGGGTTCGGTTTTAATATTTCTTCTAGCAAGGTCGCTTAATCTTCTACCAGAAATTTTTTTAGCGGAATAAAGCGGAGCGGTTTGGGAAAAGGGAAGGTTTAGAGGAAAAGATTTTAGAGTTTCCATAATTTCATTTTTTTGAGGAAGGTGTCCGGAAATTTTTATTATTCCGTCCGGATCCAGAGTAGTGCTTGATTTACCGAATTCGATTTCGGCCAGATATTCTTTTTTGGAATTTTTAAGAAAAAGCGGAAGTTTTTTGGTAAATTCCCGACCGACAGCGACAATAAGCAGGCCTTCGGCAAATCTATCCAGAGTGCCGCCATGGCCGATTTTTTTCTTTAATCCAGAAGAAAGCGCGTGTTTTAAACGATTGAGAAAATGAGCGGAAGTGATGTTTTTTGGTTTGTTAAAAAGAAAGATGCCTTCCATAAAATAAATTTAGTTTAAAAAGGAGAAAAAGAAAACAGCCTGTTAAAACAGGCTGTTAATAGAATTAATGTTGTCCGGAAAATTTAGCACTTTTTTTCTTTAAATAAGGAATGGAAACTACAGAAGAAAGTTCGTGAAAACTAAGAGAGGCGATTCTCATCCCTGGAACTAGATTAAAATTGCAACTTCCGCCGTTTTTTACTTCCAAAGTGAGAAAACCGCAAAAGCCGGCGTCGAATCTGGAAGAAGTGATGTGAGTTGTTATGCCTTTTCTCGCGAAACAACTGCGTCCGTCGAGATTAGCTTCTAAATCATAAGGAATGCAAATAACTTGTTTGGTGAAAATATTAACTTGCATGCCTACGGGAAGTTCAAAAATTTCTTTTTCTTTCAGGTCAAAGCGTTTCCAGGATTGATCTATTTTTGTAATACCCGTGTGTTGCTCTAAAAGAAGACGATCGTGATGATTCTCCCGGAAATCCATAACGAAAAGGCGAACGACCATTTCATTATTTATGACTACCACTTCAAAAGGAACATCTGGAATTTCCAGTTTGCAACCCAGATCTAAATCGATAGTGCTTGAACCAAGATAGATGGTCAGATCGGGCATGGGATCGATAATGATGAATCCTTGTCTTAAAGAATCATCCAGTTCTTTTGCAATATCGCCTTTCGAAATTCTTCCCAAGATCTCCTCGAAAGAATAATTTATTCC
>JAQVXM010000045.1 GCA_028709185.1 Minisyncoccota bacterium
AAAAGGAACATCTGGAATTTCCAGTTTGCAACCCAGATCTAAATCGATAGTGCTTGAACCAAGATAAATAGTTAGATCGGGCATGGGATCGATACTGATGAATCCTTGTCTTAAAGAATCATCCAGTTCTTTTACAATATCGCCTTTCGAAATTTTTCCCAGTATTTCCTCAAAAGAATAATTTATTCCTATTTCTTTAAAAGTCTTAAGTCTTTTTCTTATTTCAGTATCAGCCAGTTTCATTTTAAGACTCCTTCCGGCGTTTTATTTTATGAGCTTTTTTGATGTTAATTTTAAAAGAGTAGTTTGTCAATAAATTTTATTTATGATATAAGAAATTCAGAATTTTTAAATAAGAAAGGAAAAAAGAGATGACAAGATTAATGGAGTGGACAGATCCGGAGATAGGCGGGAAGGTTATTGTTTTTGATAAAAATAATCCTTTAGCTTTGTGCATATTGTGGAATTTAATTGATAAAATTCAAGACAAACTTCTTGAACAAGGAATTAACCATAATCCTTTCGGAGTAATGGGAAATTTACGGACTTTTCCGGGAATATCATGGTTTTTGCGAGGACTTTGTTTATTGCCTCAAATAAATGAAGTGGTTATTTTTGGAGAAGATGGAACGGGAACAGGAGAAGCTTTATTGTCTTTATGGGAAAAAGGAATAAATGAAGAAAGAAAAATTCCCGGATTTGGTTTTATTATTGATCCAAAAATAGACCGGGAGGCGATTGAGGAATTGCGACAAAAAGTGAAATTGATTGACCGGAGATATGAGAAAAAGATTGTTCGGGCGGCGGCGGAGTTTCCCTTAAAAATTAAAGAGAAGGCGGTGATAAAACGGGAGAAGAGAGAATTTCTTCCTTTTGAGATTCCGGAAAGAATGGAATTACCTTCAGAAGGGACCGGATTTCATTTTCGAGCCGACGATATTTTTGGAGCATGGATTTTTGTTATTAATGCGGTTTTGCGATTAGGAAAAAGAAGAAAGACGAGGAAAGGCGAAACTATTGCTCATATGTTTCATGTTTCGGTTACTTTTCCAGTCGGCGAAAAAGAAATAATTCATCCTGGTTTTGGATTGACGGAAGACGATGTAAATACTTATTGTCGGTTCTTTTTTAATCCGGTAAAAATGTCCGACAATGATTACGGTTATTTTGAGAGAATTGAGAGATGGGGTGGAAGTCTGGAAGATTTGAAAGACTCGAGTTTCCGTTATGACCAGAGAAGAAAAGTTTTGGAACGATTGAAAAAAGCTTCGGATACTAAAAGAGCGACTATTGTTCTTTTAGGTCCAAGAGATTTAGAGGATTTGGAAGATGCGCCATGTTTTGTTCTTTATACTCTTTCTATATCCGGAGACAGATTGGATTATTCGGTTATTTTCAGAAGTCATGATATGTCGCAAGGTTGGCCGACTAATTTGTTTGCGATTCTGCGGATGTTGCGGGAGGATGCAAAAGAACTTGGACTTAAACCGGGATTTATTACGGTTACTTCTCAAAATGCGCAGATTTATGAACGCAATTTCGAGAGAGTTCAAAAAATTTTCGAAGAAAATGGACCAAGCTTGTCAAATCCGGGAAGATTGCTGAAATTTAAAGATGATCCAGCCGGAAATTTTGTTTTTTCTATTAATTTAGACAAGAAAGAGGTAACGGCGAGGATGATTGATCCGAATGGTGAAATATTGTTTGAAAGAGGCCATCGGAGTCCGAGAGTTTTGGTAAATTTTTTAGTCGCTTCTTTTCCTTGGCTTTTACCTTCGCATATCCTTTATTTGGGGCAGGAGATGGAAAGAATGGAAAGATGTTTAAGGAACGAAGAAGAATATTAATAGCGTGTTGATTGTTTATTCCTCCGTTTTACTGTTTAGTAAACGGAGGATTTTATTTTTATTATGAATAAAATTGCCTTTTTTTGTTTTTATTGTATAGTTTTATAAATGAAAAAAGAGGAGAAAAAGAAAAAAGTATATGTGGGGATGTCGGGAGGAGTGGATTCATCTGTTGCGGCAGGACTTTTAAAAAAATCCGGATATGAGGTTTTAGGTGTTCATTTGGTTTGTTTTAAAGGAAATATTCAAGGATGTTCGGCTGATGAAGACAGAATAGAAGCGGAGAGAGCGGCAGCGGCTCTTGGAATTTCATTTGAGATCTGGGATTTGGAAAAAGAGTACAGAAAAAAAGTTTTAAATTACATGATAGACGGATATAAGAAAGGAGAAACACCAAATCCTGACGTTGAGTGCAATAAGGAAATAAAATTTGGAATTTTTTTTGAAAGAGCAATAAAACAAGGAGCCGATTATGTTGCGACAGGACATTATGCCCGTCTTTTAAAAAGAGAAGGAGTTTATAAGTTGTTAGCAGGGAAAGACAAAGAAAAAGATCAAAGTTATTTTTTGTGGAATTTAAATCAAAAAAAACTGGCTAAGATTTTATTTCCGGTCGGAGGAATGTTAAAGAGCGAAGTAAGAAAAGAGGCAAAAAAAATGAGATTACCAAACGCGGAAAAAAAGGACAGCCAGGGATTATGTTTTATCGGAAAAGTCGATTTTCAAGATTTTTTAAAAAATAAAATAAAAGAGAAAGAAGGAATAATAAAAGATACGGAAGGCAATATTTTGGGAAAACATAAAGGGATTTTTTATTACACAATCGGACAAAGAAAGAATATCGGATTTTTAGGAGGAGGGGGAGAACCATATTATGTAGTAGAAAAAAAAATAAAAAAAAATGAACTTATAGTTTCGAGAAGGGGAGAAAAAGAAGGGTCGGCTTTAGGGGTGAATTTAAGAGCGGTTAACTTTATCAGCCAGAAGGCTAAGAAAAAATCTTTTGATGGAAAAATTAAAATAAGAGTAAGATACAGAGGAAAACTAAGCGAGGCGAAAATAAAGAAGGTTATCGGTAAAAGAGCGGAAATTGTTTTTTTGAAACCAGTGGAATTTGTGGCGATGGGACAGTCGCTTGTGGCTTATAGAGGAGAAAAAGAACTGCTTTTTGGAGGAGAAATAAGCGCTATCCACAGGTTTTTTTAAATCCTATTGACAATAATAAACTTTTTATGTTATTCTTCAAATAATAAATTAATAATTAAAGGTAAAATTATGATAAAAATTAAGCCATTGATTCAGAAACTTTTACAAAATCTTGACGAAAGAAAGAGGAGTGTTTTAATTGGAAGATTTGGATTAGATGGCAAGGAAGCAGAGACTCTTCAAGCGATTGGAGATAAATATGGAATAACAAGAGAAAGAGTCAGACAAATAGAAAATTTGGCACTTTCTGATATCAGAGGACTTATAAAAGGAAACAAAGATGTAGAAACTATTTTAGCGGCAGTGAATAAAGAAATAAGCGTTCTTGGAGGAGTGGCAAAAGAAGAAATTTTATTAGAAAGAATACAGAAAGTTCTTGGAAAAGAAGCAACCTTGCAAGGAATATCTTTTTTAAGAGAAGCTTCCAAATCTTTTGGACATCAGGTAGAAACTGACGAGTATTATCCTTATTGGCATAATGATGAAAAAGCGGTTAAAGCAGCTAATCAATTAATTGGAAAAGTGGAAATAATCTTAAAGGAGAAAAAGGAAGAAGTTTTGGAAAAAGGGAAATTTGGAGAAATTTTTGCAAAATTAGCAAAAAGTCAGGGGGTGCCTGAGGAGATTGGAATTAATTTTTTATCTGTTTCTAAAAAGTTTTCTGTGAGTCCATACGGAGATTTCGGACTTTCCGAGTGGACGGAAGTGAATCCGGCAACAATTCGCGATTGGTCATATTTGGTTTTAAAAAAAGAAAAAAAACCTCTTCATTTTGGAGAAATAGCCAAAAAGATTTCTTTGATTCATTCAAAGAAAAAAAAGGTTTTTACACCTACTGTTCATAATGAGCTTATTAAAGATCAGAGATTTGTTTTGGTAGGAAGAGGGATTTACGGGCTTTCGGAGTTCGGCTATGAAGCGGGAGGAATAAAAGATTTAATAAAGAAAATTTTAAAAAATAAAGCCGGATTAAAAACGGAAGAAATTGTGAAATTGGTCAATGAACAGAGAATGTTCAAAAAAAATACCATCATTCTTCATCTGCAAGACAGAAAAATATTTAAGAAAGACGTTAATGGAAAGTTTTTTCCAAACGAAGCATAAAATCAGAAAAGATAAAAAAACTCCTTCTTTTATCAACTGACGAAAGAAGGAGTTTTTTGTTGGAACTTGAATGGCAATTATACTATAATTCAATCAATGCTTATTGTTTTTAAGCAAGTTTTTGGAAGTATTTATGAAGCAATTAGTTTGACTTGGTGGTTTGTTCTGCCATTTTTGCTTTTTTTTGCGTTAAGAGACGTGTGGCTTTTATATGTTCGAACTGTTTTTTTTAGAAAAATAAATTGGGTGACTTTGGAAATTCGAGTACCGAAAGATATATTACAAACTCCTAAGGCGATGGAAGAGGTTTTTTCCAGTATGTATGCCACATATTCTTACGGGATAAAATTTTGGGATAAATGGTGGGAGGGAAAAGTGGAGAAATGGATTTCTTTTGAGATGGTCGGAATGAACGGAGGGATATATTTTTTCATCAGAACACCGGCTGATTTCAAGAATTTAATCGAATCGTCTATTTATGGTCAGTTTCCCGATGTGGAAATAACGGAAACAACGGATTATATGGAAGAATTACCGGAAGTTCTACCAAATAAAACTTATGATTTATGGGGAACAGAGATGGAATTTTTAAAACCAGATTCATATCCTATAAAAACTCACGTTAGATTTGAGGCCGATATAGAAGAGAGAAGAATAGATCCGGTGGGATCCTTAGCGGAAACAATGTCGAGATTGAAAGATGGCGAATATATATTGATACAAATGATTGTGAGTCCAGTTGGAAAACCGTCCGGATTTGATGTTTCGGGAGAAGGAAAAAAAGAAATTGACGGATTAATTTCGGGGAAAAAAGAAGAGAAAAAGAAAGGAGCGATTGCATCCTTTATTTTCGGTTTGGCGGAGTTTGTAAAAAATTT